>NZ_JACJSA010000037.1 GCF_014697545.1 Oscillatoria sp. FACHB-1407
GACACAATTCGCGCCGTTCATAGCGGACAAACTCGCATCCCCTCAGAAGTCGCTGCAAAATTAGCGGCTCGGCTCAGCAGCCCCAATCTCACTTACCGTGAGTTGGAAGTATTGCATCTGATCGTGGCAGGGCAAAGTAATAAAGAGATTGGTGCAAGTTTGCAAATTAGTGAAGGAACGGTACGTGCCCACGTGAATAACATATTAAGCAAGCTGGGTGTGAGCGATCGCACCCAAGCCGCAACATTAGCATTGAGAAAAGGCTTAGTGCGGCTGGAGTAAGGTAACTCCTCTAGAAATGGCGATCGTATTTCTGGCTATACTCCATCAGCTAAATGTTATAGAAACTGATAGACCAAAAGGATTAGTTCACTATCTATCAATTTGCGTAGTAAAAGATTGCTAGCAGTGTCATAGGCGGAATCAATCTTCCCAAATAGACTAGAGAGCAACAACGAAGGTTAAATGAACTTGACCTGAGTGCTTTCAATTTGGGGTTATCACTGTGGCGCAGCTTGTAGTTCCAGTTAGTGAATGTGACCACATTCTAGGAAGTCGAAGTGCAACCGTTACACTGCTGGAGTACGGGAACTATGAAAGTCCGCGCTGCAAAGAAGTCCACCATACTATCAAAACAATTCAAAAGCGTGACGATCGATCCTTCTGTTTTGTGTTTCGCCACTTCCCTTTAACTGCGATTCACCCAATGGCTCAACATGCGGCTGAAACCGCAGAGGCAGCAGCAGCTCAAGGATACTTTTGGGAAGTTCATGATTATCTTTTTGAGCAACAGCATTACCGAGGTAATGGTAAGCTACTTCGTTTCGCTGCGTCCTTAGGGTTGGATGTCGATCGCTTTGAGCGAGAAGTGGCAGAGCATCTCTATGTTCCTAAAATCCAAGCGGATCGGGAAAGCGGTATTGCTAGTGGGGTAAATGGAATTCCTACATTTTTCATCAATCGCGATCGTTATAACGGAAGTTTGACAAATGAGGCATTATTAGCGGCGATCGAGCAGGTAGGACAGTAGTCAAAGGGGCGGTGCTTATAGTTTGTAAAGGATTGCTTGAATGATGACAAGCCAAATTGCACTGGTAACAGGTGGAAATAAAGGAATTGGATTTGCAATTTGTCAGGGACTTGTGGCAGCAGGTTTTGAGGTGATTTTGGCAGCACGTTCACTGGATAAAGCAAAACAAGCAGTTGAACAGCTTTCATCATCAAATGTCTATCCAATTGAAATGAATGTGGCTAATGATTCTTCAATTCATTCAGCGGCAGAAGATATACGTGATCAATTCAGCCATTTAAATGTGCTGATCAACAACGCAGGGATTTATCCGGATCAGGGTGTGAATATCCTCACGGTCGATCGTGATTTGTTAAATCTAACAATGAACACAAATGCATTTGGTCCAATCCAAATCATTCAGGAATTTTTGCCCTTGTTAGAGAAAGCACCTGCTGCTCGCATCATTAATGTTTCTAGTGGCAATGGTGCGCTAGACGGAATCAGTGCAAATGTCCCCAGCTATTCTCTCTCCAAGCTCGCTCTAAACGGTGCAACAATTCTATTAGCAAAGGCATTGCACTCGAAAGGAATTGCAGTATACGCCATGTGTCCCGGTTGGGTAAGAACTGATATGGGTGGTAATGCTGCGCCACGATCGCCCGAACAAGGTGCAGATACTGCGATCTGGTTAGCGACAGAAGCTTCTCCTAAGTTGAGTGGAAAGTTTTTCCGCGATCGCAAAGAGATTTCTTATTAACTCAAGAGGTGTTTATGACTGACAATTCAAAAGTCTGGCTCATCACAGGAAGTTCAACGGGCTTTGGTCGATCGCTCACTGAAGCAGTTCTTGAAAAAGGTGACATCGTTGTTGCGACTGCACGTAAACCTGAACAATTGGATAACCTGGTGCAGCAGTATCCGAATACAGTAAAAGCTATTCGCCTGGATGTCACGATTCCCCAAGAAGTTCATAACACAGTTAATACTGCACTTGCTGTCTTCGGTCGAATTGATGTCTTGGTGAATAACGCAGGATACGGTGCATTGGGAGCGATCGAGGAAGTCAGCGAAGATGCCATTCGTCGCCAGTTTGAGACGAATGTGTTTGGAGTTTTGAATATGACACGGGCAGTATTGCCTTTGATGCGGCAGCAACGCAGCGGACATATTCTAAATTTGTCATCCATTGGTGGGTTTGTTGC
Source organism: Oscillatoria sp. FACHB-1407 (assembly GCF_014697545.1). Lineage (GTDB taxonomy): Bacteria > Cyanobacteriota > Cyanobacteriia > Elainellales > Elainellaceae > FACHB-1407. The sequence continues at coordinate 2,215 of NZ_JACJSA010000037.1, forward strand.
TTTTCCTGGCGTTGGCGTCTACAACGGTAGCAAGTTTGCATTGGAAGGAATTTCTGAAGCATTAGCGCAAGAGGTAGCGCATCTGGGCATTAAGGTTACGATCGTCGAACCGGGAGCCTTTCGCACCGACTTTAACGGACGTTCTCTAGCAGTGCCAGATCAGCGAATTGGAGACTACGCCGAAAGCAGCGGTAAGCTCCTGGATTGGGCAACAGAAGTTGATGGTCAGCAGCCCGGCGATCCTGACAAAGCAGCAGGGGCAATGATTCAAATTGTGGAGAGCGCCAATCCTCCATTGCGATTGGTGTTAGGTGCAGATGCCGTGAATTTGATGGAGAACAAGCTGCAATCGCTCCAAGCAGAACTGGATGCATGGAGAGAAGTTTCAGTAAACACAGCTTTTGAAGGGGCAGAAATGATGGCGATCGGAGGATAGAAGGTTAGTTTTTAAAGGAAGTTGACATGGAATTTACAGACTACAAGGATAAGTACGAGAATCTGAAACTAGAGCGTACAGACTCTGGTATTCTGACCATCACAATGCACACCAGTGGCAATTCGCACGTTCATACAGGTAAGGCACATCGAGAGTTTCCAGAGGCATTTAGTGATATTGCCCGCGATCGGCAAAATGAAGTAGTAATCTTCACAGGAGCAGGTGAACAATGGATTAGCCACATTGACTTTTCTACAGTGGATGACATTACAAAGCCTGCGGGTTGGTATGCCATCCTCACAGAAGCTCGTCAGCTTCTTTACAACTTTCTTGATATTAGTGTTCCCGTCATTTCCGTTGTCAATGGCCCTGCACCAATTCATGGCGAATATGCCTTAATGGGAGACATTATTCTGGCGGCTGAAGAAGCGTACTTTCAAGACAATCAGCATTTGTCAGTTGGAGGTGGGGTTGTCCCAGCCGATGGTGTACAAATTCTCTATCCGGCAGCAATGGGGTGATGTACGAGGACATTATTTCCTCCTAACGATGCAGAAGTTAACAGCGACAGACGCATTGCAAATTGGCATGGTTAACGAAGTTCATCCCCGTGAGAAATTGCTGTCTAGAGCTAATGAACTCGCTGAACAATTGCTTCGTCTCGATCCATTCACTCGTCGCTATACGCGGCTCATGTTCACACGAAAACTGAAGCGGCGCGTCATTGATGAATTACCGTTTGACATGGGTTTAGAGGGACTATCAATTGTTTCATCAGTTAAGCCTAAAATATCTAGTTCATGAGTTTGCCGTGAAACGTGCAACGAGATAAACAGTAGCAAAAAACTACTTTGACAACACTAAATCAAGATGTCACGCGAATCCTTACTGGGCACTTCATGCAGCTTTATCACTTTTTCCCTCAAAAGTAGTGACAAAGCTACCGGATCCTTACAACCATGTTCTTCAAGGGTAAAGTCTGACGAAATCCGTATGCTTTTCTTTTGAAGTCCCAAAAATTTCATTAAAGGGTAAATATCATGAAAATTGGCATTATTGGCTCAGGCAACATTGGCGGCACATTAGGGCGACACTGGGCAACGGTGGGACACGAAGTTTTGTTTAGCTCCAGAAATCCAGAGGAGCTAAAATCAATGGCAGCCAAGGTTAATGCTCAGACAGGAACAGTGCAAGAAGCTGTGACCTTTGGAGACGTCATTTTACTAGCAATTCCATTCGGTAAAATTCCTGCACTAGTGCAACAGGTAGGACGTTTGGATGGCAAGATTCTAATTGATGCTACTAATCCTTATCCCCAAAGGGATGGCGATATTGCCCGGCAGATTATCGAGAACAAATTACAAACTGCAACAGAATATGTTGCTAGCCAGTTTCCAGGTGCTCACACAATTAAAGCATTCAACTCCATCTACTACAAAGTATTAGAGGAAATGGCGTTTCGTTCTGGTGATCAGCGCATTGCAGTTCAGGTTTGTGGCGATGATTTCCAAGCTAAGCAAATGGTGATTCAGTTGATCGAAGCAATCGGATTTGCCGCTCAAGATATTGGCAATCTAGCCAGTGGTGTAATCTTTGAGCCAAATGCACCCCTCTACAACAAAAATCTCACCATTACAGAAGCAGATGCACTTTTGCTTCAATTGGCTGCCTGAGCCAAGCTGTTCAGTGCTTTTATGACATGAGAGTACTGATTAAGGAAGCTAGCTTAATAGGCTCACCAGGTAGGCTCTCTCTATGTCCTTTAGTAAAGGTGGGTCACTTAGCCTTACAAATCTGTCTTGATGTCGTTTAATCTCCTACCGTACGGCTCGAAGAGGGGATGACAAAAATTTAGTAGTGAATAAAAGACCAATTAATTAGGAGTACAACGGAATGCCAACTATCACAGTCAATGAACAAGCCTTCTCCTGTGAATCTGGTACTAATCTTCGCGATTTTCTGCTCAGCCAGAAGGTGAAACTGTATAACGGTAAAGCGGCAACCATTAATTGTCATGGACATGGCACTTGTGGTGCCTGTGCAGTAGCAATTGAAGGAGTCGCTTCTGAGCCTACAACTGTAGAAAAGATACGGTTAAATCTTCCTCCTCACAAAGGCATCGAATCAGGTCGTCGCCTTGCTTGCCAGGTCAAGGTTTTGGGAGACATTAAAGTGACTAAATACGATGGTTTTTGGGGAGAAGGAGAAGTTCCTGTCACGATGATTCAGGCAGCTTCGGCTTCAGCTTGATTGATAGCAATCAGTCAATTTTGTGATTCACGCCTTATATATCGCCCCTTGTATAGGACGAATGGATACTGCCAATCCAAGACGGCGGAATTAACCTAATTACGGAGTACAACTGTCATGCCGAAAATAGTTCGATTTTACAAGTTTGGTAGTGCAGAGGTTCTAAAGCTGAACGATGAACCCTTCAAAGAACCAAGTGCTGGGGAAGTACGACTGAAGGTTGAGGCGATCGGGCTTAACCGTGCCGAGGTTGGTTTTCGAGCAGGTAGATATCTAGAGCTACCTGAAACGTTTCCATCTACCCTGGGGTATGAAGCATCGGGAATCATCGATGCGATTGGTGAGGGCGTAACGAGTTTCCAGATTGGCGATCGCGTCAGTACCATTCCTGCTTTTTCCATGAAAAAGTACGGCGTGTATGGGGAAAGCGCAATCGTCCCAGCAACCGCTGTTGCCCCTTATCCTGATAGCCTCTCACCCCAACAAGGAACTGCCATTTGGATGCAGTATATTACTGCCTACGGTCCTCTGGTTGAGTACGGGCAGGTGAAAGCAGGAGATTTTGTTTTGATTACAGCCGCTAGCAGTAGTGTAGGCTACTCCGCGATTCAAATCGCCAAAGCCGCAGGAGCAGTGGCGATCGCCACGACGCGCAGTACAGCTAAAAAGCAAATGCTGTTGGACAACGGAGCAGATTACGTCATTGTCACGAATGATGAAGACTTAGTCAGCCGAGTTATGGAGATTACATCGGGACATGGGGCTGATCTAATTTTTGATGCTATAGCCGGATCGTTTCTAGAACCTTTGGCAGCGGCAGCCGCACCAGGAGCAACTATTTTTGTCTATGGTGCGTTAGATGAAACTGCATCGACTCCTTTTCCTCTATTTGCTGCATTGCAGAAAGGTTTGAAGGTGCAGGGTTATACATTGTTTGAAATCACAACTAACTCTGAAAAATTAGACCGTGCCAAACAATACATCTATGACGGTTTGAAATCAGGAGCACTGACTCCTGTGCTTGATCGCCTCTTTTCACTGGAGCAAATTGTGGAAGCACATCAGTACATGGAATCCAATCAGCAGAATGGCAAGATTATTGTCACCGTTTAAACGCTTAGCAACTTTAAGATGGAGTAGGACACAGGTATGTCTGATCATTTTGACGGTCCTCGGATGCTTGCCGAACCAGTCATTGATATTACAGATTTATACGCTTTTCCCAGTCCTGAGACGGGGCGTTTAGTTCTGGTCATGAACGTGTTTCCATTTGCTGGAAATTCTGCATTTTTCTCGGATGGGGCTATCTACAAATTTCGGATTCGCCGCGCTCATATTGCCTACACTGGGCAGAAACCAGCCTTTGACGTTGATCATCAAGAATTTGATTTTACTTTTACTTTTGCGGCTCCAACCAAGGAGAACGGCAGCGATCAATTCGTGCAACAAGGGACTTGTACAACGCCAACTGGAGATACTGTCTCATTTCAAGTTCACGCCCCGGAAGGAACTCAATCACCAGGGTTGCGGATGTTTGCTGGACTGCGACTTGATCCGTTCTTCGCTGATGTAACGTGGGTATTACGAACCACGAAACATCACCAGGTAGCATCAAGTTCAGGCGAAGATTTCATTAATGGAGCGAATGTTCTTAGCATTGTGGTTGAACTAGAGGTCGCCACACTGCTTGGAATACCAGACCATTCATTATTTGCAATCGTGGCAGAGACATGGACAGCGGGTAAGCTACCGATGCGTCTGGCTCGCTTAGGTCGTCCGGAAATTAAGAATTTTACCATGTCGATTCCTCGTGCTGATCGAGTCAATCAAGACCTGGAAATCCGCGATCTCTATAATCAGGAAGACGCTTTCAACTTAGCTCCCCCTTATCTGAGTGCATATCGCGCTCGCCTCAACGCAAACCTTGCCGATTGGGATCAGTGTGACGGTAAAACAGACTGGCAACTTGATAAAGAAGGCAATCATCCCCTCACAGATTTGCTACTAGCTGACTTCCTGATTGTTGATGTTTCTAAACCCTTCTCTGAAACCAGTTACTTTGAGATTGAGCAGTCAATGCTCAAAGGCATTGTTCATCAGACTTGTGGTGGGCGATCGCTCAATGATGACATCGTAGATACGATGTTTACGCTCTATATCAATGCTGGAAATGGCGATCGCATTTCCGATGGTATTGATCAAGCATTCAAGCGGGCAAATTATCAATTTCCCTATCTGCAAGCCCCTAACCCGACTCCACCTGCACTGCCAAACTTTGATCGACTGGCCCAGATTCTAGCTGAGCCGTAAATGGAGAATATTATGGGGCAAATTCCTGCATCGTCAAAACCATTGTCTCAAGCAGAGTTTCGGACAACTGATGGCGCGATCGCACTAATTAACTTAAACTCTCAAATCGAGGGGCAATTATGGCAATTTAGGCGGCGTAATATTAGTGCGGTTCAAGGAGCAGGTCTGGTCGAACTGTTCGCGATGCGGGGACAGTTCTTGAGTAACATTGGCGATTATGAATACGCCAGTCAACTTGCTGAACAGCTTGTGCAAAAATTCCCTACAGACGCAAACTCTTTCTTTGCCCGTGCCAGAACCCACACCATTTTTCATCGCTTTTCAGCAGCCCTAGCGGATCTCAATTGCAGTGAGCAACTTGGTTATGACGATAGTCATGTCAATGCAGCGCGGGCTACAATTTTGCAAGCAATCGGTCATTACGAGCAAGCGTTAACCATTCGTCAGCGCGCAGTTGAAACCAATCCAAATATTGACACATTGGGTGCATTTGCAGTTCTGCAACTTGACCGTGGCGATTTTGTCACAGCGGAACAACTAATGATTGCTGCTCAAGAATCCTACTCTGGTATTTCGCCCTTCCCAATTGCATGGTTGTACTTTCAATGGGGGCACCTGTGTGTGCAGGCAGGGAACTTATCTTGTGCCTGCGCTTGGTTTAAAGCTGCTAGCCATCGGTTTCCGGCTTATGCTGCTGCTCAAGGGCACTTGGCGGAAATAAATGCAGCTTTGGGTAATGATGAGGTAGCAATCATCTTGCTACGTCCTTTGGCTTTATCAGCAGATGATCCTGATTATGCTGCACAATTGTCAAGCATTTTAAGCAAAACCGGACAGGATGCAGAAGCGAAACATTGGCGTACCGTTGCTGCAATTCGCTATGAGGAATTGGTAGATTGTTACCCGGAAGCTTTTGCCGATCATGCATCTCGATTCTGGTTAGGAACTGGGGCAGATCCGTTAAAAGCACTTCAGCTTGCTCAAAAAAATCTAGAAGTCCGTCAAACGCCACAAGCATACAGCTTATTAAATCAAGCTGCGGTAGCTAACCAAGAACGTAGGTAGGTTTCAAGAGCCAGTTACTAAGCAGGTAGTGCTGTAATCCACCTAGCTTCATCTAAAAACGAGGAAAAAGTGATGATTAAATTTGTTTACTGCATTCGTAAGCAGTCTAACTTGAGTAATGAGGATTTCCATGCATTCTGGAAAGATGTCCACGGTCCCTTCATTCGCAAACTTGCTCAAATGCTGAAGGCAACTAAATATATTCAAAGTCACACGATCGATACTCCAGTAAACCTGGAAATTGCCAAGTCACGGGGTTTAGACGCTTCTTTTTATGATGGCGTTACCGAAATTTGGTGGGACAGTATGGAAGATTTTTTAGCCGCAGTAAGTACACCTAAAGGACAAGCAGCCGCGCAACAGTACATCACAGACCCGACAGTGGGAGAAGTTAATTTCGTAGACTTTGCTCAATCTCGCGCTTTTCTCACGGAGGAGTATACCGTTTTCGACTTCTCCTCAACACCAACCGTCTAAGACAATAACTTCAAACCATCTAGCTTTATGAGGTCATCATGCAGTTTTTGATTTTGGCACGAATTGCTCCAGGGATTGCAACAGAGCAAGTATTACCTCACGTCAAGGCTGAGGCTGAAGCTGTCTGGCAACGCTATTCGGCAGAGACTGTGCGATCGTTCTATTACATCGCAGACATGAGCGGTGCAGTACTGCTTTGTGAAGCCCCAGATTTGCAGGCAATGCAAGCGATCGCCTCCGAGTTTCCAATGGCAAAAGCTGAGGCTTTAGCATTCGAGATTCTGCCCTTGAAGCCTTACACAGGTCTAGAAGCACTGTTTGCCAAGACGTAGTTTAGCCAGTTGAGAAGACCTCATAGTGAACCTGTGCAAGCGAATTCAGGGGTTTCTCAACTTTCAGAGAACCAACAGCGGAGAAAGGCTACGAGTGACTTTATGGCAATAATGCGGTTGTGCAGGGGAACTTAAGAAAACTACCTGTAAATTACCCTTGGAGAAATTAGGGCATGGCTCAGGAAACATTTCATGATCAGCTCAGCTTAGAAGAACGAGCTGAGGCACTTGGGAAACAAGCACTATTGCATTGATGAGGCAACCAAGCAATTAGTCAAAGAAACCCGTGTTCCCATTCCAGCAGAACGGGGACAACCAGAACGGGTCGATTATGAGTATGAACGCAACGGCACAGCGAACTTGTTTATGGTGAGTGAACCGATGGTGGGATGGCGACGGGTGGAGGTGACAAAGCAACGCACAGCCCTCGATTATGCTCACTTGCTCAAAACCTTAGTTGATGTAGATTACGCCCAAGCAGACAAAGTCATCGTCATTCAAGATAATCTCAACACCCATTCGCCTTCGTCATTGTACAAAGCCTTTGAACCAGAAGAGGCACAGCGAATCTTGGGCCGTGTGGAGTTTTGTCACACGCCCAAGCATGGCAGTTGGTTAAACATGGCTGAAATTGAACTGAGTATTTTGAGTCGTCAATGTTTGGATCGTCGCATTCCTGATATGGACACGCTCAAGCGGGAAGTTACAGCTTGGCAGGATAACCGCAATCATGAGGAAACCTGGATTGACTGGCGCTTTACGACTGCTGATGCCAGGGTGAAATTAAAGCGACTTTACCCGTCTATTAATAATTGACTGAACACTAGTAATGGGAGGGTAGTATTTGGTCTTAAAAGGAGGGAGGAGCTACATCTAAAACCTGCTCCTTTACCCGACTGCCAACCTTAGAACAAAGAAATCAAGAGTAAGGTAGAAATACAAGAGATCACAAAGGTAGCAAGAATGCATAAGACAGGCTCCTGACAAATCTGGTAAACATCCTAACAGAGGTACCCGTTGGACAGTCAGCTTAGCTGCTGGACAACAGGAAACATTTTCCCCTCCAAAAGGAGCTAAAACATGAATAAAATTGCGCTTGTGACAGGTGCTAGTCGTGGATTAGGACGCGCTATTGCTCTACGACTTGCAAAAGACGGAATGACTGTCGTCATACACTATAGTCAAAATCAAACAGCTGCTGACGAAGTTGTATCTGAAATAAAGTCTTTGGGCAGTAAAGCTTTCGCTGTTCAAGCTGACATTTCTAAAACCTCTAGTATTGCCTCGATGTTTGAGGAAATCGATGTGCAACTAGAGACCATTACAGGAGAATGCAAATTTGATGTTCTTGTTAACAATGCAGGTACAGCTATAGCAAAGCCTGTCAATGACTGGACTGAGGAAGATTTTGATTATCAGTTTGCTCTCAATGTGAAAGGGCTTTTCTTTGTCACTCAGTTCGCTATACCGCGTCTTCGAAACAATAGCCGGATCATTAATCTTGGCACTGGCTTGACTCGTTTTTCCTACCCCATTTATGCAGTATATGCAGCTTCTAAAGGTGCCGTAGATGTATTGTCCCAGCATTTGGCTGTTTTACTCGGAGAGCGCGAAATCACTGTGAATACTATTGCTCCAGGAGCTATTGATACAGACCTCAATGCATCCTGGCTGCGCTCTGAGGAAGGGCAACAACAAACCCTTGCTACTTCGGCTATCAAGCGAATTGGTATGCCTGATGACATCGCAGATGTAGTTTCATTCCTCGCGTCAGAGGACAGCCGTTGGGTGACAGGTCAGCGCATTGAAGCTTCAGGCGGTGCGCATCTGTAATTGATTCATAGGCAGTCTAACCAGTTGCTGCACCAGAAAAAATTGTCTGTTAGCTACTGAGGCAATCTGTGTCCGGTGAGCTTGACTGGTAGCTCTCTATGCATAATCGTTATCCGTCTTGAGATAATGGTTTGATGGTTACTGGTAAGTATTAGGGTAATTGAGATTGTGTAAGACGTTTAATTGTTGTTTCGACTGTATTTTTCTCTAAAACATTCTTCTGTGAACTATGGCAGAGCAAAGTTTCATCCTGCAAGAAGATTGGCTCGAAACGGTTCAAATTCAAATGCGAGTGTTCACGGAAGCCCCGGTAGATGGCCTAACGTGGTACGAAGGGTACTCCGATCCTTGTTTAGTTGTTAACTTTAATGCCCAACTTGCAGCCTTTGAAGTAGAAGCAGCCGGGGGAAAAGGTTATAAAGGTCCAATTGTTCCTGGAGATTTTTCATTTCTACCTCCCGGTTCAACTTTTGGTGGGTATTATAAGGGTGCACATATGCGCTATGCCTCTATCACATTTCCTGCTGAGAGCCTAAATCCGCAATTTGCAGATGGAAAGCCGCTTATTATGCACAGCGATCCACTCATCCGAGGATTAGCAGAAGCGTTGTATAGTCAAGGGTATCGCAATGATCCCGATGTAATTTTGTATCGAGAAAGTATCACTAATGCCCTGATTCAACATCTGAGATTGATTCATCTGCATCCTTCAACGTTGGACGAAAGACAACCCATTAACTTTAATCTTCTGGAGAATTACGTTCAATCTAAGCTTGATCAGAAGATCACGATTGCTGAATTGGCAAGCATCGCAGGAACAACGTCACAATTATTGCAACGCATTGTTCGGAAGCAGTTTAATCAATCGGTGTATGAATGGGTGACTACAATGCGATTAAGGCGATCATTAGAACTGCTACGATCTAGCAATCTGAACTTAGCAACAATTGCGCTCGAAACTGGTTTTGCAAATCAATCCCACTGGACTCGGCTATTCCGCCGACAGTTTGGCATCACTCCAGGTAAACTTCGTCAGCATTGAACGGATTGTGACAAATTTGCAGCCGATTGTGATAGCAGTAGTCAGCAATATTTTGTAGATTGGTTACCACTCAGAACTAGGAGTGGCTATGACTCAATCACTTACAGGCAAAGTTGCCGTAATTACAGGTGCATCGAGAAATATGGGACGCGCATTTTCAGAAGCACTAGCTGCCGAAGGTGCATCTATTGTTATTCACTATCGCAACCCTGAAATGAGAACGGAAGCAGAGGATTTAGCAAGCAAAGTGCAGAAGTTGGGCAGTGATGCTCAGATTGCACAAGGTGATTTAACCAACATTTCTGAAATCGAGAAACTGTTTGAAATCACGATGAAACGATTTGGTCGCCTCGATATTCTGATCAACAACGCGGGAATGATCATCAAAAAACCAGTTCTAGAAATTACCGAGGAAGATTACGATCGCATTTTTGCCATCAACTCAAAAGCTGCCTTTTTCTGTATGCGTGAAGCGGCGAAACACATGGCGGATAACGGACGAATTCTGAACTTAGGAACGACTTTGCTTGGTGCAACTACTGGGTATTACTCAATCTACGCAGGAAGCAAAGCACCGCTAGAGGACTTCACTCGTGCTTTAGCCAAAGAAATTGGGCATCGTGGTATTACAGTCAATACTATTGCTCCTGGACCCATCAATACCTCATTTTTTCATCCCGCAGAAACTCCAGAGTCCACAGAGTGGCTCAAACATCAAAGTGTTAGCGGACAACTTGGTGAGATCAGTGACATTGTACCGATGGTGAAGTTTTTAGTTTCTTCTGAAGCCAGATGGGTGACTGCACAAACCATTTTTGTCAATGGGGGGTTCCTAGCCAGGTAATCTTGGTTATGTAGGTGTTCTAACAAATCATTGGTGCGGTGATGTAATGCCATTTTGCTTCGTTTCTACGTTATCTGTCACCACTCAATTTGGTCGTTAACCTGCATAATTTCAGCTGAAGCCGGTGCTTGTAGGAGCATTTGAGATTAATAAGCACTATGGGGTAGATTTCTGTTACATGACCTTTTGATATTATGAATTCGTTTCTCAATCGATATAGGTATGGTGTCCGTTAATAGTGCCCGTAGGATTAAGCTGAAGGATGGGCATTCATTGGCATATGCAGAATATGGTGATCTTCGAGGAAAGCCAGTCCTTCATTTTCATGGCACACCTAGTACAGCAAAAAATAAGTTTTAAAGGGGGTGAAGGGGTTTCACCCCTTCTTGGGGACAAAGCCCCCAAACCCCCTACATTGCAGAACTTTGTGTTCGCAACACTAGTCTGTTTGGGCAAGAGAAGCTGATTGGCACTGAATGACCTCGCCCATCGACGAATGCTCGATCCATGAGTTCAAAGCCTGACTACTTTCCAGAAGATACCCTTTCCCCAACTGCTTATTGAGAGCGTCCGGGGGTGCGTCCTCCCTCATCATTACTGCCACCACGCGGTGCGGAGTTGCCAGGGTCACAGCCTTCTGCTCCATTGCCTATCCCCTGATTGCAATTACGGCGACCGGCAGATTCACGAGAATCCGTTTGTACAGCTGTTCCATTGTTGATAACCGTTGCTTGACCAGGAACAACATAGGACGAACTAATCGCTTCCACTCGACCTAAGCTAACTAGCGTTTGATAGATAAACGCTGCAACTTCTGCCCGTGTTGCTACCCGTTCAAGCGTTAGCAATCGCACATTGGGGTAGTTCACGACAATGCCTTGCTCAGTTAAAGCGGCCAGCAGGAGACGGGTATCACTGCTAATCTGCACGTCATCGTACGCAGACAGCAAAGTTTCAGGAGACGTTTGAGTTGAGATCTTTAAACCACGCGCCAAGGCAAACAAAACATCCGCACGAGTGAGACTGGCTTGGGGACGGAACGCATTACTCGATACTGTGCTAAGGAAACCCATCTCATACGCTTCCTCGATCGCACTATATGCCCAATAGGTCGTGCTAACATCCGTAAACCTCACGGCTTGGCGCACTTCCGTCACCTCAAAAGCCCGCCGGATAATTGCTGCCAGTTCCGCTCGTGTGACTGCCTGTTCAGGACGATAAGTGCCATCAGGATATCCAGCAATAATATCCAGTTTTGCCAGTTCTACGATAAAAGGATTTGCCCAATATCCTGTTTGCACATCTGAAAAGACTCGTGTTTCTTGACGGCCTCGTAGCTGAGCAATCCGAGTTTCTGTGGCAACGGCATCATACGCAACCACAGAACCGTTCAGGTTCGTGCGGTAGACCCAGAGCTGTTGTCCACGACTCACCACGACTACCCATCCAGGCACTTCTGCTTGAGTGCAGCTACCATTACCCGGTAATCCCAAACATCCGTTTGCCCAAGTCACTTGTCGGGCTTCTAACACCCGCAATTCAGACACTTGCACTTGACTTTGTTGAGCGATCGCCTGAAAAACAGCCGTTTGAACGGTTTGAGAAAATGCCGTTTGTTGGGTAACTACGGTTGTTTGGCTTTGTCCTTCCAGGGCGACTGTTCCAGATTGAGTGGTGCTTTGCGTTTCAGTCGTTACAGTTGTACGTCGCTCGATGCTTGTCTCAGTCCGAGATTCTGATTGAGAACTGCTTTCAGCTTGAGCGACACGAGTTTCGCTAGCAGTACGATCAAAGGCAACGACTGAACCTGATTCATTCGTGCGATAAACCCAGTACTGTAAGCCATCTGTGACAGTGACTAACCACCCTGGAACGGTTGCCATCGTACAAATCGTATCTGGCTGAGATAAGCCTAAACAGCCGTTTGACCAGGTTTCTTGCCGAGCTTCCAAAACTCGTAAGTCGGATGTCACTGCCCCTGATTGATTGGTAATATCTTGAAAAACTGCTGTTTCTACAGCATCCGGTAGGTCTACACTGACATCATCGTCACTAGTTGCTTGGGCAACTTGATCACCTGAAATCACTGGATCTACAGGTGGAGAAACATTCAAAGATTCTGAAGCGGAAACTGCTGTCGTTTCTGGCACACCATCTGCTGCAAAGGCAGGAGCTACGATCGCAGTTAGCGTACCTAAAGTGGCGATCGCTGCAATTAAATTTCTGGGATAAGAAAAAGTCTTACTCATAGGAACTCCGTTACGGTGAATGAAAAGCCTCAGTTAATGCAAGTGAAGTAACAAATACTAGAAGGTTCCCACCATTCATATCTCAAGCAGGTTACTGCACTTGCTGCTGGGTTACTTGGGAAATAACGAGTTCAAGACCAGGTTTTGACCATTCTGGTAACACCCTGTCGAAACGAATCTTCTCCTTTACGGAGGAGAGTTCAGGATGTTTGCTTTGGCAGCAATAATTCTTAATAATTAGGTGCGCTATTTTTCACGTCGATTCCGACGTTCTTCCTTGTCTCTACCTCGACCATTGCCATTTGATTGAGGTTCATCCGTAGGAGAACTACTAGGTGAGACTTCTGCCTGTACTGGCGCAACGGTTGTCGCATTAAAGGGACTGACCGTAGGAGTCGGTGGTGTCATGACACGTTGCACAATAATTGGGATTGCAGACGCTCCTGTGAGGGAAACTAATCCAATCGCTCCTTGAATCATGAGCGATTTCAACTTATAGCTGAGCTTAGAGGGCGTGGAAGATTCTGGGGTATCTGCCATAGCATTATCGGTTAAGTTGCACTGTGCTTTTATAGTTCAACACTTTGAAAAGTGATAACCATGTTCTCCTAATGGTTCCCCAAAATTTAATATCTTCAAGCTCTCTTAAAACTGTCAATTCCCTTGGGGACGGATTTGATGGATTTTTTGTACAGTGACAGATTAAATGACATTGAGACAAATTCATGTCGTCAAGCGAAATCTCCTGTGCTGCAAGGTTATAAAGAGAATTTACTCAGTGAGCTGGCAATCTGTTCATTGACAAAGCTAAGCCCGGCTTGGGACAAAGAAGCAAGCCAGACTTAGCTTTGCTTCTTCAGTGACACTAATGTGTCTCCACGTCAAATAAAAAGTCACTGTACACCTTCAACACCATTCCAATGGAAGTGTTTGAGTTGGCACCAGAACCCCTGAAGAACTACAACGTATCCGTTTTTGTCGCAGCGGATGATGTGGCAGCTAAGCAAACTGTGATACAACTGGCTCAAGAAATTGGATTTAGCCCGATCGATTCTGGCTCTCTGCGCCATGCTCGCCTCATTGAAGGGTTAGCTGACTTAGAGCGATTTCTAATTATTGGTCAGAAGATGGGAGCCTATGCTGTTCCTGCCATCAATATTCTGCCTCCAGCCCAAACTCAACGGTTGGGTGGACGACAAGACTCTGCTTTGAAATAGAATTTCAAACTTGCACTAGATAAAGGTGAACTCAATGGTTGATTCGTTATCCGGCAAAAAAATTGTGATCATTGGTGCAAGTTCAGGAATTGGTCTAGCGGTTGCTAAGCAGACCGCAGAACTGGAAGCCTCGGTGGTGATATCTAGCCGCTCTCAAGACAAACTCGATCGGGCAAAGGAATTCATTTCCGGTCAGGTGGAAGCGATCGCGGCTGATATTTTGAATGAGGATTCTGTTAACGCGCTGTTTGAGCGAGTTGGAAGTTTTGACCACTTAGTGATTACGGCTGTGGCAGATGAAAATTTACTCCGTTCACCGTTAGCAGAAATGTCAACAGCAATTGCTCAACGCGGGATGGAGAAATTTTGGGGAACCTTCTTTGCTGCCCGTGCAGCCGTAAAAACGATCGCTCAAACGGGTTCGATTACCCTGACCTCCAGTGTTTCTATTTTCAAGCCCTCCAGGGCAGGAGGGGTTTCTGTGATGTCGGCGGCGAGTGCTGCGGTTGCTGTGTTTGGACGAGCATTGGCAGCAGAACTGGCACCGATTCGCGTCAATGTGATTGCTCCTGGGGTCGTCGATACAGGCGTGTGGAGCAACACAGATTCTCAGCGATCAGACCTGGCAAAGTGGGCAGAGGAATCGCTACCTGTACAGCATCTTGGACAAGCCGAAGAGCTGGCTCATGCCGTATTGAGCGTAATGACCAATACTTACATTACAGGGGCTATCTTGCCTGTGGATGGTGGTTTAACAGTGATGTAAATGACGCTCATGAACGAACTAAGAGGTGTCTGTTATGCGAGAAGAACTCTACGACCTGAGTGAACAAAAGGTATTGATCATTGGTGGCAGCAGTCGGATGGGATTGGAAATTGCCAGACTCAGCGCAATGCTGGGAGCAAGTGTGATTCTCTCCAGTCGTTCAAACAGCAAATTGGAGGCTGCGATCGCTTCGTTACCAAAGGGTGTAACCGCTTACGCTGCCAATGCTGCGATTGAGCAAGAAGCAGCCCAACTCTTGCAAGATCTCGCTCCACTGGATCACATTATTGTGACCGCATCGAGTGGAACATCTGCCAGCAGTATTCCAGAAACCTCTCCAGAAATTGCTCAAGCCGCTTTTAGCCGATTTTGGATGTCGTATCATGTGCTGCATTTTGCTCCAAAGGTGATGCGCCCCTCTGGTTCAATCACGCTTCTCTCGGGCAGCAGTGGACGCAGACCTGTAACGGGTTATGGGGTCTGGAGCAGTTTACATGGCAGCATTGAGAGCTTGGTGCGTCCTGCGGTGTTGGAGTTAGCTCCCATTCGCGTCAATGCAATATCTCCGGGCGGAATTGGACTAACGCCCGATCGCCAATTAGCTCACCATGCTGGACAACCTATTGATATTGCAAAAATGGCGATCGCACTTATGACCAATCCAGCAGTGACAAATACGGTTGTAGATGTAGATAGTGGTGAACGGCTAGGAACCTGGTCTGGTCAAGTTTCAGAAGAAGTTACGGATTGAGTGAAGAAGTACTTCTTGATGATTAAGCTAATGAACTTCATTAATCTCTTTTGCGTTTCCTTGAATGTTGCTCGGATCATAAAAATAACGCTCCTGGATAATTCGTCCGTCTTTCCAGGTCTGTAAGCCTAACTCTTCAATCCGAATGCGGTAGCCATCAACTGTTGTGATCTCAAGGTGCATTTCAATGACGGAGTGCCCGTCTAGTGGATGAGAGGCGGTAAAACCATCCACCAGAACAACTCCAATCTTAAACTCGTGAAGCTCCTGTACATTGGCGTTCATTCGCTTTTGCCGCTCGATGCTGAGTGCGCGTCCAACACGGGGTGGTTGTAAGTTTTCCTGCACAACCACATGCTCGTCGTAAAATCGCTCGTAGCTTTCTTCGACGGTTGGATTAGTTTTCTGAAAGTCGAGAAGTCCCTGAACCCGTTCGCGTAGATTCATTTTGAGGTCTTCCTGAGTCATTAAACTACGGTTGAGCAAACAACGTTTCCAAGCCAGTGTAGGATTTCAATGGCAGAATCTCAAACACTAAAACCCCAGCTTTTACCATTGGAAACTCAGACGCGATCGCTTGCATTGCTTGTAAATCTGAGGCTTCACAAAGTAGTACAGCACCGCTCATGTCAGCGATGTAATAAAACGATCGCACAATCTCCGCCGAATACTGCTTCCAGACGGATTCAGCCTCAGCCTTGACATGGGGTAATACTTGTTCCGTTGAAACCCCTGACGCAATTCGTGCCAGAATCAAAAACTGCATGATTTCCTTATGAATAGAAGAGTCTGAAACGGTTGTTTCAGGGGGTTGGTGAAGAGAAGTCGAAAACGGTATGTTCCTCAGTGAGAAAAGCGCGGGACTGAGCAAAGTCTACGAAATTGACTTCGCCTACTTTCGGATCTGTGATGTATTGTTGGGCGGCGGCTTGTCCTTCAGGCGTACTCACTGCGGCTAAAAAATCTTCCATGCTGTTCCACCAAATTTCGGTAACACCATCATAAGGTGAGGCATCCAGACCACGTGATTTAGCAATTTCAAGGTTTACTGGCGTATCAATCGTATGGCTTTGAATATACCTGGTTGCCTTTAACGTTTGAGCGAGGTTGCGAATGAAGGAACCGTGAACATCTCGCCAGAAGGCATGGAACTCTTCATCACTCAGGTCAGCACGTTTGCGAATGCAATAGACAAACTTAATCATAAAAATCTTCCGTTCATTGATGAAAGGACAGTAGCAGTTTAGGGAACTGTGACGATAATTTTGCCATTCTGTTGATTAGATTCCATGTACTGGTGTGCTTCCACAATTTGCTCCAGTGAAAAGACGCGATCGAGCACAGGAACCAGTGCCCCAGATGTCAACCCGTCATAGATGTACTGTTTGGCACGGTCTAATTTCTCAGGATTGGTTGTGATTTCAAACAACGTGTAACCCTGTACCTTCAAGCCTTTCTGCAATGCAGCAAAGAGAGGAAAGGAAGTTGATGCCGTTTCATCTAACGCACCATAGACAAAAATCGTTGCTCCCGGTGCAGCGGCTGTTGCCAAAGTTTCGAGCAGTGACCCAGCAATGGCATCAAAAATAAGATCAGCCCCATGACCGTTTGTAATTTCCATGACTCGGCTAACTAAGTCTTCGTCATTGGTAACAATCACATGGTCTGCGCCGTTTTCCAGCAACATTTGCTTTTTGGCTGTACTGCGCGTCGTGGCGATCGCAACTGCTCCTGCGGCTTTGGCAATTTGAATAGCAGAGTAGCCTACACTGCTACTAGCGGCTGTAATCAGAACAAAATCGCCTGCTTTCACCTGCCCGTACTCAACCAGGGGACCGTAGGCGGTAATATACTGCATCCAGATCGCGGTTCCCTGCTGGGGTGAAAGGCTTTCAGGATAAGCGGCAACGGCTGTCGCTGGGACGATTGCACTTTCCCCATACACACCATACTGTTTCATTGAAAAAGCAGGAATGGTACTGACGCGATCGCCAATCTGGAAACCCATTACCCCTTCACCAATCGCATCGATGATTCCCGATGCTTCGTACCCCAGGGTAGATGGAAATGTTTCGGGTAATTCTAAATATCGCCCTGATCGAAAACCAACTTCTGCACGATTGAGTCCAATCGCTTCAACCTTCAGCCGTACTTCTCCAACACTCGGTTCTTTTAAGGATTCGTCTTTTAGCTTGAGAACATCTGCACTGCCAAACTCATAAAATCGAACAATCTTTGGCATGATAACCCTACTCCTCCTCAAGAAGCTTCCATCATCAAGGATTTGGCGATACACTTCTTTCAGATTTTTGCTTTTTTTCAGGATTCTTGCTTCTTTCTCAAAATTAGCTTCCTGCAATGAGTGATAAATCTCTATCTAGAACGGCTTGTCACTTCTAATCGTGGGAGATAACCTCTATGGCTCTGCAACAGGAAGGGATTGATAATCAACGAGTTGAGCCTCATGTTGAGCATCCAAGCGAATTTGTCTTGTTGTCAAGTGGAACGCTTACCTGGAATGGCATTCTGCTGGAGCATCTAAAATTTCCACCCCTCGATATTTCAGACTTTTATGCAGCAAGGCACCATCTCACCCTCCAACTGAGAATGCCTAAAAAAGTAGAACTGAAGACTAATGGCAAGTTTAACTATCAGCAATTATTGCCGGGAAATGTCTGTATTACACCATTTCAGCATCTTCACGCAGTCCGGTGGCAAGATGAGATGGAAGTTCTTTCTCTGACTCTAGAGCCAGAATTCGTTGCTCATGCTGTTCAGGAATCGGTGAATCCTGAACGAGTGGAATTGATGATGCACCGAGGGCAAAAAGACCCTTTAATTCGAGAAATTCTATTTGCTCTAAAAGCCGAACTGGAAGCGGGTTGTCCGTCAGGTCGATTGTATGGTGAAGCGATGGGGACTGCACTGGCTGTTCATCTACTCAAATGCTATTCAACGCTGAAACCATCACCAACCGTCTATGTAGATGGATTGCCGCAACATAAGCTCAATCAAGTCTTGGAGTATATTCAGGTTCATCTTGACCAAGACATTAAGCTGATAGACTTAGCTGACTGTGTGGGTATGAGCCAATACTATTTTTGTCGGTTGTTTAAGCAATCAATGGGAGTTTCACCTCATCAGTTTATGTTACAGCAGCGAATTGAGCGAGCAAAACAACTACTTCAGCAGAAGGATCTGACGATCGCAGATATAGCCCTCTCCTGTGGTTTTAAGAATCAAAGCCATTTCACAACCCTGTTCCGTAAGTTTATTGGCAGCACTCCAAAAGCCTTTAGAAACCTGTAATGCAAGTCAGGCTCTGCCAAGCCTATGCAATGGAGGGGCGATCGCTAACCTGCATCCATCAAAACAGATAAGGTTTGCTTGGCGTACTGCGCTCCAGTTGGATTCGCCTCAATCGTAGCCATGAGGCTAGCTCCTCCAATCAGAAGTAGATATTGCTGAGAAAACGATACGGGGTCTTTCACTCCAGCCTCAGATGCCAATTGCATAATGTATGTACGAATGGATTCTCTTAATTGAATCGAAACCTGGTGGGCAGGGTGAGTCGCATCCGCAATTTCTAGCACGACATTGATAAACGGACAGCCTCGAAAATCAGGATTTGCGTACCAGTTCTGGAGGACATCGAAGGTTGCAAGCAACCGCTCTTTTGCCGTACCCCCCTTGCTACTGACTGCTTCTTCAAACCAGGTTAACCACTGGCTAGCCCGATGTTGCATCACTTCGAGGATGAGGTCATCCTTAGACGGAAAGTGTCGATACAACGTTCTTTTAGCAACACCTGATTCGGCAATCACTTCATTGATGCCAACATTTTGAGTGCCCTTTTGGTAAAAGAGCCGGGATGCGGTTTCTAGGATTTGCTGACGCGCAGCACTGGATTCGGACATCACCATAACAAAGTAGACAAACTTGTCTCCATAGAGATATACTACCAGCTATTGAGGGTAGACAGACTTGTCTACCTGAAGGCAGTTGATTCATCTCAATGAAGTCAAGCAGGGCGATTTGTCCTGCAAGTTTTTGCTGCTCAAATGGACATTAAGGAGTGAACTGATTTATGGCAGGAGTTTCCAAGAAGCCAGATTTGAACGATCCAGAGTTGCGTAAAAAGCTACTGCAAGGAATGGGGCACAACTATTATGGAGAACCTGCATGGCCTAATGAACTGCTTTACATTTTTCCAGTGGTCATTCTGGGAGCTCTGGCTTTGTGTGTAGGATTGGCGGTACTCGATCCAGCAATCATAGGGGAGCCTGCAAATCCCTTCGCAACTCCACTAGAAATTCTCCCAGAATGGTATTTTTATCCTGTCTTTCAGATTCTCCGTGTTGTTCCAAATAAACTGTTGGGTGTTGTCATGATGGTCTCCATACCATTGGGATTAATGTGTATTCCATTTATTGAAAGCGTCAACAAATTTCAGAATCCATTCCGCCGACCGATCGCCACATGTATCTTTTTAGTGGGGACACTAGTTACGCTTTGGCTTGGAATTGGTGCGGCGATGCCAATTGATCAATCCCTCACCTTGGGTTTATTTTGATGGCTACCGTTAGCGGGTGGAAACTGTGCCATACATGACGAGGAGAATTTAACTTTTAACCTTGTCCGGTCTTCTTCCCCAAGGCTTTAGAGTAGAAATGACAATAATCACAAAGAGGAAAGAGACTTGAATCACTGATCCAATTAACACTCCTCTCGTATCAAACTTGTAAATGGAATCATTGAATGCACCTAAACCTTCTGATTGAGCGGTTCCTACGGAGTTGCGCGAAACGTTAATCGCCTCAGCCGTGTTACCCCAAGGAAATAGCCAGAACGTTCCAAAAGCGATTAATCCAGTCGTCAAAATCCACTTAGTAATCACCCAGTAGAATTTGAAGAACCCGTAGTTTTTTGCCAGCAAAGGAGAGTTGCTGTCACGACAGAACCGATCGCCGCAGGAATCACAATGAAATCATCCAGTAAGTTGATCACTGAATTGAGTGCGAAGAGAATATCAGCATTGGCTGTGCTGTTATTTCTAAGTGCAATCAGAAACATACTGAGAACGGTTCCTGTCCACAGTGCGGCAAAGCCAATGTGGAAGGCTAAAACCCAGTTCTTCTGCTGAAGACTCAGTTTGAACCGTTGTTGCTTCTGTTGGGCTTATCAGACTGCGATCGCTTTTCACTCGCTCCAGTTGTCGTCATAGATACTCCTATCAGGACACTAACTGCTTTTCGTGATGGAATATGCAGAGTGTAGCGATCGCCCCTCTCTTAAAGCTTGAACTTATTTGCTCAACCTGTGCAAATCTTGCTGAGTTTCTACAATGACGCTCTGAATTCTTTCGGAGTTGTCCCAACATAGCGACGAAACAGCCGAGTGAAAGAACTGTGATTGTTCAACCCAACTGCAAGTGTGATTTCAGTAATGGTGAGTTGAGTGAATTGCAATAAATGCTTGGCGCGATCAATTCGACACTGGCTTAAGTATTGGTGAGGAGCTAACCCGGTTGATTGTTTGAACAACCGACAGAAGTGATATTGGCTTAAATTTAGAACACTTGCCATATCAGATAAAGCAATATCCTGTTCAAGATGGTCTTGAACGTACTTGAACACTTTTTGTAGCTGATGTTCTGATAAACGACCTGTATCATCAGACAATCGAGGTTGCCAGACGGAGTACTGCTTCAACAAATGAATCACTAAACCTGTCGCCAGCGATTCCCCAAACATTCGACCTGCCGGATGTTTTGCTTCAATATCTGCTTTCAAAGCCAATCCAATCTGCTGTACCAGCGAGTCTGCAATTCCGATGTGTGGAATCAACTCAATCTGCTTTACTCGAATCGATTCATGCGCAACCTGTTCAAAAAATTGAGGAGAAATTCCCAATAGAGAAAATTCGCCTGCCTCATGCCAGAGCGACGAATAGTTGATCCCAGCCGGGATAAACAGCATTTCACCCGGTTGACAGTAGCAGTTTAGAATCTGCCCCTCTATCTGATGTTCCGACTCAACCGGATGCCCACCCTGTCCTGTAATGCCAATAATATGTTGCATCCATCGATGGGTTGGACTTTGGTGAGCCGGATGATCGTAGTGATGGAAAAAGATGCCATTCCACCCTGACTGCTCACTGGACAACGTCGGATGATCAGCAAGCGCCGGATGAGTATGGTGAGTCATATCAACCTGCGGCAATTGATCCTTAGTAGGCATAGGAGTTAGGAACTACTGCTGCTTGTAGTTTATCGAATTTCGGTTAATTGCTCTCGAATCACTTCAGATGATTAAACTAGCCCACATGGAGGATAGACACGACCCAAAAACTGTATTAAAAAATGACTGACGGACTTCTGGAGATTTCTATGCCGATTGTCAGTCAAACCAATGGGTTACTAGCAGAGTTCGCAGTTTTTTCGGTGAAGCCCGAAGAGCAGGAAACGCTTGTAAAACAAGTCATTCAAACAATAGAGTCTACTTTAAGGCAGCATCCAGGATTTGTCTCTGGTAGCGTGATTCGCAGTCGGGATGGGTTACGTGTCACGAGTTATGTTCAATGGGCAGACCAAGCCTCTTATGTAGCAACACAACCGATCGCAAATTTGGAACCTCCAGATGTGCATCTGTTTGAAATCTTTGATGCGGAGCCAAAAGGCAGTGAGTTGCAGCTTACAACCGGAATGGATGGACTGATTAATTTCGGCATCTTCAAGATGAAGCAACCTGAGAAGCAACCTCGGTTTATTGAGCTATTTAAGCAGGCATTAAACATGGTTTCGGGCCAACCCGGGCTGATTTCAACCCATGCTCACCGCAGCTTAGACGGATGGCGTTGCATTAACTTTGGACATTGGCGATCGTTGGAGGACTATACGGCAATGGACAACAATCGCCCCTTCTCACCATTGTTTGGTGAAATACTCGATCTAGCCAATAACGAATACCAAAAGACCTTGCATGAGGTTGTCTTTACAACTTGAGATAAAGATCGTCAGTTCGTGTTTAACATCAGTCAGAACAAGCAACCAGCGAGGATAAAAAAGCACTTATGGTTCAGATTGATCGGTCAAATACTGCGATCGTCGGATTAGATTTGTACACTGTTGCAGAGCGGCATCAATCAGGATTAGTGGATGCGATCAAAGAGCAAATCACCTTCTGGAAGTCCAATTTCTACTTTGTGTCAGCAAGTGTGCATCAAAGTTTAGATGGCGTACGTGTCTTCACATACAGCCAGTGGCAACCTAAGTTTGACCATCGCAGTTTGCAGCGTCCGGCGATATTCAGTGAATTTTTTCCGCCTGACTCGTTGCAGTTAGAAGTGTCAGCAAGCCAATCGGTATCCGCAGAAGTTGAGATCGCTGTGGGCGATCTCATTACTCATCTTGCCGAATTTCGTATGATGCCTGTAAATCAACCAGAAATGGTAAAGCGAACAACAACAGAACTGGACCGAGCAATGAGCAACTCGCCTGGACTTGTTTCGGCAAGCTTTCATCGCAGTTTGGACGGGACGCGGATGTTCAATTACGGGCAATGGGAAAGTAAAGAAGCATTTGAGGCGATCTTAAAGCAACCAGGGTTTGATCCAAATAAGCCCTATTGGGAAGGGTTAGCGCGAAACGAATTCCATTTGTACCATGTTACTTATGTAGAAACAGCAGGATAACACGATGTTGGAGTAGATCGCCCATAGGAGAACGATTATGCCACCCCAGGTCAAGGTTAAAAAACTCACAGAAGAACCAACCGAAATAGCTGCGGTATGCTGAGCCAACCCATACTGGAAACCAATCGCCTGATCCTGCGCCCTCTCAACCCTTCTGATGCATCCTCTATTCAAGAAAAAGCAAGTGCGAGGGCGATCGCTGCGCTTTCGAGCAGACCATACTCAACCGTAATGTCTTGCCACTCCTTCTTGAGGAGAAGGGAAGGTTGCTCCGTCATCTGCCACCGCTTCAGAAAACGTTACTGCCTTTATCGTATCGAAATCTAATTTCCTGCAAGCCTTTCTCTTTACGGTACTGCTTAGGTGTCGTCTGCAATACCCGTCGAAACACAAATGCGTGGAAATAGCGGAACACCACGAAACAAGAGGCATCTTCCACCGAACGATAGGTGCTTGTCAAACCCTTCCGGTGTTGCCTTGTAAGGTCTGAGGCGATCGCTATCGAAAAGAGCACAAATTCACCTCCAGATGACCGGGCGGAACAATCGCCACCATGTACTCCGGGGTTTCGATCCAATGCCCCCATTGCGGTAGACTCTCCAACAGAGGTTGATCCAGCGGAATCTTACGATCGGGTAGGTCGAACAAAACCTCTTGCAGCAGGCTCATTGGCAGGGAAGGGAAGAAGTTTTTTCCATCATCTCGTTATCCGATAACCTCCGCAAGAATCTAAAAGACAGCGATCGCCTAAAATCAGTAAGTTCATTCTAATTTGTGTATTAAGTGAATCGTTAATGATGTTGAGAGCGATCGCCCCTGACCTTTGGGTTGCTGAACAGCCTTTGAAATACTTTGGTTTGGAAGTTGGAACGAGAATGACGGTAATTCGCTTAAATCAAGACCGATTAGTGATCATCGCACCCATACAACTTCAAGATGACATGATTGATCAGATAAACCAGCTAGGAAATGTGAGTGACATTATTGCACCAAATCTATATCATCATTTGTTCCTTAATCAGTGCAAACAGAGATATCCAAACGCAACACTTTGGGCAACATCTGGCTTACAAGATAAATGCCCTGATTTGTGGATTGATCAAGTTCTCAGCGACCATACTATCAAATCATTTAATGGGCTTGAAGCAGCACAAGTAGCTGGATTTAATACCTTTGATATTAAGGGATACATGCCATTGAATGAATGGGTATTCTTCCACGCCAAAAGCCGAACACTCATCATTACTGATCTGGCATTTCATTTCGATCGCCAGAGTTCACCATCTGCCCAATTAATTTCCAAAGTCTTGGGTGGCTATCAGCAACTTCGTCCATCACTTTTAGAGAAAATTGCCACAAGAGACAAAGAGCAAGTGCGTCAATCCCTGCAACCGATTCTTGCCTGGGATTTTGAGCGGGTCATTATGGCTCATGGCAGCATTATTGAGCAGGATGGTAAACGACTATTTCAGCGAGGCTATGAGTGGTTTTTAAACGAAAGGTAATGACTTCTACTTGGTAGATGTGACGGGTTCTGGATAATCTGTGCTGACCGTCACAGGCTGCCAAGCGTTCAATTCCGTTTTGACCCATTCCAGTTTTTCCTGAATCAGGCTCATAGAATCGGTACCCAATGCCAACCGCATCGGAGGATGCGGACTTTCCACAGCTTAAATGATGGCTTGCGCCGCTTTTGCTGGATCGCCCGGTTGCTGACCATCCATCGCTTTGAACCACTGCAATGCCGCATCGCTCATAGTGGCATAGGCATCAATCGATCGCTTGGCTACGGCTAGAGAGCGTCCATTAAAATCGGTGCGAAATGCTCCAGGTTCAATTAACGTGACTTTAATTCCAAACGGTTCAACCTCCTTAGCCAGGGCTTCAGACGTACCTTCCAGGGCAAATTTAGCCCCGCAGTAGAGGCTGCTTCCCCCAAATCCCACGAGTCCTGCTGTGGATGACAGATTCACAATGTGACCGCTGCCTTGCTGACGCATCACAGGCAAGACCGATCGCATCAGACGCAGTGCCCCAAAGAAGTTGGTTTCAAAAAATTGGCGAATTTCAACATCGCTAACCTCTTCGAGTGCGGCAATGAGCCCATGCCCTGCATTGTTGACCAACACATCAATGCGACCAAAGGTGGCGATCGCAGCATCAACGACTGCCTGGATATCTTGAGACACTGTTACGTCCAGACGGATAGCCTTTGCGGTTTCTGGATAGTCCTCAATCAAAGCGTGGAGTTGCTCTGGCTCACGAGCAGTTGCCAGTAAGGAGTCGCCTTTTTTCAACACCGCTTCTGCGAGGGCACGTCCAAACCCGGTTGAGCATCCTGTAATCAACCACACTTTAGGAGTAATACGATTGTTGTTTGAGTTCATTTGCCTGTCTCCAATCTAAAAACAATGAGCTGTGCCTTATGTTTCTTACGGTAGGAGACAGCTATCCGACTGTCCAATATATATTTGACTTAGATTAATAGGTTAAACATATAAGTACGATGGAATTACGGCACCTGCACTACTTCATTGCGGTGGCTGAGGAACTCCACTTCAGTCGAGCAGCAGAACGGTTGTGCATTTCCCAACCTCCCCTCAGCCAGCAAATTCGGGATTTAGAAGATGAACTCGGAGTCAAGCTGTTTGAACGAACGAAGCGACACGTGCATCTAACTGAAGCAGGCAAAGTGTTTTTAGATCGCTCCTACCTGCTGTTAGCCCAACTTGAACAGGCGATCGCAGCAACTCAGCGAATCGGGCGAGGTGAGGTGGGAC
This sequence comes from Oscillatoria sp. FACHB-1407, assembly GCF_014697545.1. Lineage (GTDB taxonomy): Bacteria > Cyanobacteriota > Cyanobacteriia > Elainellales > Elainellaceae > FACHB-1407. Next base: position 28,259 of record NZ_JACJSA010000037.1, read on the forward strand.
AGTTGGCGATTGGGTTTGTTGACTCTGCCATGTACACGTCACTCCCAGAGATGCTGAAGGGCTTTCGAGAACAGTTTCCAGAGGTAGAACTGCGATTGCAGGAAATGACAACGGCTCAACAAATTCAAGCCCTGTACGACAAACAGATTGATGTCGGCATTGTTCGTTCTGCCATCAGTGAGCCAGGTTTGAGCGTGGAGTGCCTTCTGCCAGAATCGTTAGTCCTGGCGTTGCCAGAAAATCATCCGTTCTCTGCCCAAACTCAAGTGTCTCTCTCCTCATTGGCAGATGAGTTCTTTATCCTCTTTCCTGCCAAATTAGGACCCCTCTTTTACGAGCAGATTATGCACAGTTGTGAGAAGGCGGGATTTCGCCCGAAGGTGGCTCAAGAGGCAGTTCAAATGCAAACGATTATCGGCTTAGTGGCAGCAGGATTGGGCATTGCGATCGTTCCTGCTTCCATGCAAAATTTCCACAGAAATGGAGTCATTTATAGACCCTTACAAGAACAAATCTCGAATACTGGGCTTTATCTGGCTTGGCGGCAGCATGATTCCTCTCCAGTCGTCGGTGCATTCCTTAACTTGTTACGGAAGACGGCATCATGGAATTCCATCGGGGTTACCTGATTGCCCATGTTCTTTTACGTCCTGATAAATGACAGGGCTTTCCGGATAAAGCGATCGCGTCCTCGCTCTGGGCGATCGTTAAACAGGTAATGGGTGCCGTCTGGAATCGTCACCGTTTCTACCGTAGGAGCGTTGGTTAGCTCTACTTCAAGTGCCCGTAAGTCTTCAGGGCGTGACCAGAAATCTAACTCTCCCCGCAGAACCAGCGTTGGCACCGTAATATCTGCGGGTAGTGTTTCAGATCTGTTGCTACTAACCCCCGGCTGTCGCCGTCCCCCTTGGTAAGGGGGACTACAGGGGGTCTTACAGAGGTTATCAACAGGTTTGAAACACCACCTATCTGCGGCTTCCCAATATTTCTGTCCTTTCGAGAGGTTGTAGCTTTCCAAGTGATAAGCCGCAGGATTTAGCCTCAGGATTGTCCAGGAAGTCGTTCCTCAGCAAACCATCAGGAGTTACGCAGTTGAGAAAAAGGGGGAGTTGGAGTAAAACCAAAGAATGAATCCACCCAAAGTCAACGAGAACGATTACATCAACTTTTTGATTGCAG
>NZ_JACJSA010000038.1 GCF_014697545.1 Oscillatoria sp. FACHB-1407
ATCGAGGAGTTCAGGTCGAAAAGTCATAGTACGAGTGTCTCGGGTCTAGTAGTTCATTAGATCTCATTTCTGACCTTTGACACAATCTAATTTACAATCCCAAATTGAGTTGAGGTACGCCGCAGCAAGTCAGCTCCCCGTTGCTCTAACCCAGTAGCTATCCGGACTCTACCTGCTTCCGCCCTTGCCTCTGCTTGCTGCCTCTGGGCGGCTGCCGCTTGTTGTTGTGCTCGCTGTTGTTGTACTTGTGCCTGTTGTGCAGCGAGCTGTGCCTGTTCTCTGGCAACTCCCGCTTGAGTTGTTTGAGCCTCTGCAAGTTTCACTCGTCGGTTGGCGTCGGTTAGTCGTTGCGTTGCGATCGCCAGGTTTCGATCGGCTTCATCAACTTTGGCTTCAGCAATTCGTTGTTCTTCTCGGATCTCGCTGAGGTTTCGATCGGCTTCTTCAGCAATTCTGTCGCGTTCACTCGTGAGATTTTCAACCTTAGCTTCAGCACTTTGAATGCGTTGCTGAGCAAAAATAGCGGCGATCGCAAACATTATTACCATTGCAGCTGCACCCATTCCGACCAGGCGTTTAGCTCGGTTGCTCGCATTCTCAGCTTGTCGGCTCTTGCTGATGTAATTCTTATGTTGCTCAGCAGGGGCGGGATGCTTCTCCTCACTGTCTTTGAGCCACTGCTCTGCCTTGGTTAAATCACTACCCCGCAACAAAAAACTGTCATTACGTCCGTTATTCTCCCACTCGATGGCTCGAATCAGTAGGCGCGTATGCATCCGCACATGATTGAGGTCGGTATCTAGTGCCTCAATCAGTGACTGAAATGCTTGGTTAAAATCATCGCGTTCTCTAAAAAATAACCAGTTATGCTCACCCAGTGAGGGATGGAGCAGGGCTGAGTCAAAGTCATCGCGTCTGACGATGGGCATTAACCGCTTGCGGTAAAGCACTGCATGGTCAATTTCCTGGTTACAGACTTTTGAAGCGAGGGAATCAGGACTGATAACGAAGATAAACGTGTCGGAGGCTTCGATGCCGCTTTGAATTTCGTTCCACCAGGCGGTTCCCAGTGGGATGTCTTGCCAATCTACCCAGGTGTCGCGGTTGTTAGCTTGCAATGCCTGATGCAGGGATTGAACAAACGCTTTGTCACGACGCGAGTAGGAGATGAAGACATCGACCATAGTGTGCTCCTGGGATGCTGTCTGCTGCTTTTCAACATATAGGAGCTTTATAGGGAAGTTTATAAATTACTGAATCTCTTTCTTTGAGGGGAAGCAAAGGGAGAAGGGGCGATCGCTCTATGTAGCTATAAGTGAAGGTTTGGGAAGCGAGCATTTGGGGGAAGCTTTCCCCCAAGCCCCCTTGCTGGAGGACGAGGCGCGTCCCCCAGTCCCCTTCCGATCAGGTGTGAGTGGAGTGTTTATAACGCGCTTACGGGTGCCAAGTGCGGGTGTTTCTGGAGTGGGGTAGTTATGAGGGGCGACCCTTGCGGTAACGGCGAAGCCGCACGCCTGGGGATGATTTGGAGGGCGTAGCATTTGAACAGAGATGGGGAGGGGATGTGCAGAGATGGGGGTCAAATGCTGTGCCCGTACGGGGGATGGGGCTATGGGGAGGGGCGATCGCTGCTGGAATCGCCTTCGGATTGCAGTTGGGTGAGAACCTGCTGCACAGCAGGATGGTCAGAGAGGATGTGGGTTTGCCCTGACTCAATGACTTGACGGATGAACGTGACAAAGTTTTGCCAAACGGTTTGGGTGTTGGGATGGTTTTCACCTAAGCGGTTGAACAAAATGTTGAGTGCCTCTAGATAGAGGGGCTCTGCCTCACGGTAGCGGCCCTGGGAATAGTAGAGTCCGGCTAGATTGTTCAGACTGGTAGCCACAGCGGGATGCTCCTCCCCCAAAATCTGGCGACGCAAGTCCAACGCCTGAATGTAGAGCGGTTCTGCCTCACTGTAGCGGCCCTGGGAATCGTAGAGTCCGGCTAGATTGTTCAGACTGCTGGCGACATCGGGATGCTCCTCCCCCAAAATCTGGCGACTCAAGTCCAACGCCTGAATGTAGAGCGGTTCTGCCTCACGGTAGCGGCCCTGGGAAGCGTAGAGTGCGGCTAGATTGTTCAGACTGGTAGCCACAGCGGGATGCTCCTCCCCTAAGCGTTCCTGGACGACTTCGCAACACTTTTTATGCCAGGGCAATGATTGGGCATAGGCTCCCTGCCCTTCATAAAACCGACTCAACCCAACATATGGCCAAATTAAGCTATCATCGCTGATCCAAACCTTTAGAGCCGTTGCGACTTCTTGCAGGTGGGGGAGGGCGGGGGTGAGGGTCTGGATCTGGGCTTTGGTAGGGGTTTGGGGAAGGGTTTGGGCGATCGCCACCATCACCCGACAGAGCGATCGCTTGAACTCGTCTGCCTGCTCAAACTGGGTCAGTTTAGTCTGGAGAAACTCGCGGATCAGTTGGTGCAGTTTGTAGATGCCGGGTTCGACTCGTTGCAGCAAACTGCGATTGACTAAACCCAAATCTCGACAGTCTTCCAGGTCTTCGGCATCCCAATCGGGGAGGCATTGTTCGACCCATTGCCAGTGAATAGGAGCCAGGGCAAACAGACAGAGCAGGTAGCCTAACTGCCGTGCAGCGTCGCTCATCTTTGAGTCTTGCCAACTCAACTCGAAGGCAGCAGCAACACTTTCGTGGGTTGCCGTCATAGACTCTTGTCGCACTAATGCCCGTGCGGCTAATCGCTTGTCGTTGAGGCGTTGTTGCAGCGTGATCAGGTCAAGGTCTGGTTTGGAGGCAAGGTAGCGTCCAGTTAGTTCTAACCCCAGGGGTAAATAGCCCAGCCACTCTGCCAACTGTTGTGCCTCGGTAAGTTGATGGTTGATGCGTTCTTCGCCTGCGATCGCTCGCAACAGATCCAACGCTGCCTCTGGCGGTAACACATCGAGTTGGAGGTAGTGGAGCGATCGCCCTAAGTAGAGCCGGGAGGTGAGCAGCACCTTAAACCGGGAGTCTTGTGGAGGGAGATAGGAAACGATCGCCTCGTAATCGATGACGTTATCCAACACGATCAGGACATTGCCGGGGTGCCAGTTGCGCCAACAGTAGGCGACCTGATCAGGTAGCTCTAAGCCATCAGGTGGGGTAAGGTCTAACTGCGATCGCGCAAAGTTGACAATTTGAGTGCCGATATCGGGTTCCAGTGCCCGTAGCCAGCAGATGCCACCGGGGTAATCGGACAAGTGGGCGATCGCATATTGCAGGGCGAGTTCAGTTTTGCCGATGCCTCCCATGCCTTGAATGGCGGTGATGGCGAGGCAATTGTTTTGTTGGAGTTGGGTGTGGAGTTGGTGCAGTTCATTGGCGCGTCCAACGAATTGGACAGCACCACTGCGGGGGAGATTGTGGGGGGTGCCTGTGGGCTGAAGGGACTTGAGGAATGCGGTCAGTACCTGGGTGAGTTTTTCCTCTTCCCAGCCGTGGAGGTGGATGCCCATATTGGCAACGCCCCCCTCCTGCACCAGGGCTTGGAACCCAACTGCATCTCCGGTGTTAATTTGAATCGCCTGCTCAATACTTTTGTTCTGCTGGAGCCGCTCAACTAATTGTCCGATCGGAGCTGCCGCAGGTGCAGTTTGAAGGTCTTGTTCGATGAGTTGTTTTAGCTTCTGAATTAGCTCATCAGCCATAGCTATGACTACTCAGGCTTAGGATTTGTGCCGTACTGATGGATCTCGCCAATATAGGCAGTGCCACCTTCAACTTTGGTCTGCCAACCTCTGGCATTGTCGTAGTTGTTTTGGGTCATGCTGCTGTTGTCTTGCAGCTTCCCGGCGTGAATCTCCTGGGCGATCGCTTTCACCTCTGAGGCAAATTGAGGGTCGAGCATCTCCACACCCAACAGAGTTCCGACCGTCTCGATCGCTGTCTTATCGCCTGCCTCTGCTTTTTGTAGGGCTTCCTCTGCCATTGCATGTTTGCCGCGCAACCGATTCCAGATCTTTTGGCGGAGTTCGTCCATTTTGGCGATCGCGGTTTCAGTAAACTTCTCCGCGAGTTTGCCAGCACCGGACTCTAGGAATTTGGTGAAGGCAAGGGTGGCGATCGCAGCAGCAGTAAAGGTGGCAGGGTCTGTCATGAGGAGTTTGGGGGCTTGGAATTTTCTTCTGTTATAACCTAATTTATAGCTTTGCCTATAAAGGCTCTTCAAAGCTGGAGATATTGGTGCTACTGCATTACGGCAACGGTATGAAAATTTGTTGCTGGGTAAAAATCGTGTTCTTTACAGTTTTCCTTATAAAGAGTGTTATAAAGTGAGCAATTAATGGCGAGAACTTGGAGCTAGCTTTGAATGCGGTTTAGTGCTACTAAGACTAATTCAAAAACCTTGAGATCGAGATGAGGTAATTACTCTACTCTAGTTTTCCTATGACGAGCGAGCGTGAGTCTCACAATGACAGCATGATGCAGCAGACGAACCAGGATGCCGCTAAAGGGTGGCAGACTCGTGTGGAGGGCGGTACTGCAAATATTGCTGAGACAATTGTGCAAAACTTCGTTGCTGCACGCCCTTCTGTAGGAAAACCTTTCCAGGCACTTCCCCTACCAAAGGACTATATTGATCGCCCTGATGTTAGGCAAGCAATCAAAGCCCTATTGGTTAACGCTGCGCCAATCGCTGGCACGCTGGTCGTCAGTGCCATATATGGTTTAGGCGGCATTGGTAAATCGGTTTTGGCATCTGCTTTGGCACATGATGCAGAGATCCAAGCACGCTTTAGCGATGGAGTTTTATGGGCAACTTTGGGTCAAAATCCAGACTTGTTGTCATTCTTGTTTAATTGGATTCAATCTCTGGGCGATCGCGACTACAAGCCTACAACTCCTGAAGCTGCTTCAGAGCACCTGCGAACATTACTCTACGACAAAAACATGCTTTTGGTTGTTGATGATGCTTGGAATCCGGAGCATGTAGAGCCATTCCGTGTAGGTGGGACAGGTTGTTGGGTACTTGTGACAACTCGTGAAGCCCAAATTCCTGATGCAGAACGGTACGACATGGATGTAATGTCGGCAGTGGAAGCTGTAGAGCTTTTACTCAAGAAAGCACAATGTCTGGAACCGACAATACAGGAGAGAGAGCAAGCAAATTGGCTGGCTAGAGAGGTTGGCTATTTGCCGTTGGCGTTGGAACTATCAGGTGCCCAGATCGCCGATGGCATAAGCTGGGAAGAACTATTAGAAGATTTGCAAGCAGAGGTAGCGAGGCTAGAGACGCTAGATTTACCCAATAGCCAAGGGGTACGAGATGAAAAGACTCGTAAGCGGCTAAGTTTGACCGCATCTTTTAATCTCAGTTTGAAGCAGCTATCGCCAGAACAACTCCAGCAATTTGCTTGGTTAGGGGTATTGCCAGAAGACGTATCAATTTTGCCAGAGGTGGCAGCAACACTTTGGCAGGTTGCTCCCCGACAAGCGAGCGCAATCCTGCGAACTTTTCGTGCTAAAGCGTTGCTGCTATCTGGATTGCAGCAGGCAGGACAAAAAGCAACCTATCGGCTGCATGACCTGATGCATGATTTAGCGAGAGGGCTCCTGACAGGTTCAGGCACAACCGAACTGCCAGGATTGGGACTGACATTCCCAGAAGCTCATAGGCTATTGCTAGAGCGTTACCAAGCTAAGACTCAAGGAGGTAAATGGCATACCCTACCTAATGATGGCTATATTCATGCCTATCTGACCTGGCACTTTGAACAAGCGCAACAGGTGGATGCCTTGCATGAGTTTTTACAGGAGGAAGATGCTCAAGGTCGAAATGGTTGGTACGAAGCATGTGACAAGCTTGGGCAAACTGCCAATTTTGTCACGGATGTTGCCCGTGCCTGGATGCTGGCAGAAGCAATGTATCAGAAGAACCGTACTCAGTCTATTGCTTTGCAATGCCGCTATGCCTTGAGCATGACTTCCCTCAATAGCCTTGCAAAAAATATTTCACCAGAGCTAATGGCGAACCTTGTAGAGCACAGCGTCTGGACACCCCTTCAAGGGTTAGCCTATGCATTACAAATTCCATCTCAAGCACAACGAGCTTCCGCAATTCAGCAGTTGGCACCAAAACTTCCGGAGGAATTGCTACCCAAGGTATTAGAGGCAGCTCGCTCTATTGAGAATGCTCAATACCGCTTTAAAGCGCTCGTTGCTTTGGCATCGTATAAACCAGAAGTATGGTCAGAGGTACTAGAGGCAGCTCGCTCTATTGAGAATGCTCAATACCGTTCTGAAGCGCTCGTTGCTTTGGCATCGTATAAACCAGAAGTATGGTCAGATAAACCAGAAGTATGGTCAGAGGTACTAGAGGCAGCTCGCTCTGTTGAGGATTGTCACTACCACTACCGTTCTAAAGCCCTCGTTGCTTTGATTCCAAAACTTTCAGAAGAATCGTTACCTGAGGCACTAGAGGTAGCTCGCTCTATTAACGATGCTGATTACCGTTCTAAAGCCCTCGTTGCTTTGATTCCAAAACTTTCAGAAGAATCGTTACCTGAGGTACTAGAGGTAGCTCGCTCTATTGAGAATGCTCGTTACCGTTCTGAAGCCCTCGTTGCTTTGATTCTAAAACTTTCGGAAGAATCGTTACTTAAAGCGCTGGAGGTAGCTCGCTCTATTGAAGATGCTTACTACAGTCCTAACTACCGTTCTGAAGCCCTCGTTGCTTTGATTCCAAAACTTTCAGAAGAATCGTTACCTGAGGCACTAGAGGTAGCTCGCTCTATTAACGATGCTGATTACCGTTCTAAAGCCCTCGTTGCTTTGATTCCAAAACTTTCAGAAGAATCGTTACCTGAGGCACTAGAGGTAGCTCGCTCTATTGGGAATACTCGTTACCGTTCTGAAGCCCTCGTTGCTTTGATTCTAAAACTTTCAGAAGAATCGTTACTTAAAGCGCTGGAGGTAGCTCGCTCTATTGAAGATGCTTACTACGGTCCTAACTACCGTTCTAAAGCCCTCGTTGCTTTGATTCCAAAACTTTTAGAAGAATCGTTACCTGAGGCACTAGAGGTAGCTCGCTCTATTGAGAATGCTGATTACCGTTCTGAAGCCCTCGTTGCTTTGATTCCAAAACTTTTAGAAGAATCGTTACCTGAGGCACTAGAGGTAGCTCGCTCTATTGAGAATACTCGTTACCGTTCTAAGGCACTTGTTGCCTTAATTCCACAACTTCCGGAGGAATTATTGCCCAAGGCACTAGAGGCAGCTCGCTCCATTAAGGATGCTCAAAACCGTTCTCAAGCCCTCGGTGCTTTGGCACAGCATAGACCAGAAGTATGGTCAGAGGTACTAGAGGTAGCTTGCTCTATTAACGACGCTGATTACCGTTCTCGACCCCTCGTTGCTTTGATTCCAAAACTTTCGGAAGAATTGTTACCTAAGGTACTGGAAGTAGCTCGCTCGATTGAGGATGATCACTACCGTTTTGAAACCCTCGTTGCTTTGATTCCAAAACTTCCAAAGGAATTTTTACCAAAGGCACTGGAGGTAGCTCGCTCTATTGAAAATACTCAATACCGTTTTCAGGCACTTACTGCTTTAGCGGCGTACATGCCAAAGCCGCAGCTAGAATTACTTCTTCAAGAAGCTCTTTTGCAAGTATTAGAATCATCCCGCGCAATTCGAGATGACTCTGATCGCACTGTAGCTCTTGGGCAGTTGACACCATTTTTACCCAAACACCTACTTAGGGAGGAGTTCGGAATTGTTAATCAGATTGAGAATCTGGGTTTACGTGCCAAAATTCTATGCAATCTGATTACTAAACTTCCAACACTTCAGCCTGATGCGCTGAAAACTATTAACACTATTCACGATAAGTCAGATCGTGTGGCTGCTCTGATCGAGCTACTTCCGCATTCACCACAACTGCTGTCCGATATATTAAAGGAAGTTCACGCTACTGAAGATAGTTTTCAACGGGCGCTTGCTCTTAGCAAATTGGTGCCCTTCAAACCCGAAATTCTGTCAGAGGTACTAGGATCGGCTCGCTCTATTCGTGCTGTAGGTCAAATCAAAATCTTGAGTAACTTGATTCCCTACCGACCAGCTCTTTTGCAGGAGGCATTAAAAGCTGCCCGTGAGGTTTTAGATAATCATGTCCGTTCTAACGTTATGAGTAGCCTGGTTCCTTATGCACCAGAAATTTTGTCAGAAGTGTTAGAAACGATTCATGCAATCCCAGGCGATGTTCCTCGTGCGTATGCTCTGGGCACGCTTGTTGCTCAGTGTAACTTAGGCTCCCAGAACTATGACTTCTGGAAAGAGATTCTCCACACGCTAGCAAACCGCGATCGCCAAGACCTACTCAGAAACATCCCTAATTTGAGCCGAGCTATTTTTGAGCTAGGTGGGGAAGAAGCGATCGCTGGGGTTTTTCAAGCAATTCAACAAGTATGCCGATGGTGGCGTTAGTAGCAGGAGTAACACTTTAGAAGATTTAGGTAGTGGGCGATCGCTTAGGGATGGCTGAGGGGGCGTAGCATTTGGGCGAGGAATGGGGGAGTGGTGCAAGGGTTGATCTGCCAAATGCTGCGCCCGTACGGGAGGGGCGATCGCTTACTTCCCCGACGTGTATTTCGAGAGCAATTCCTTACCGGGTTCTCCCAGTCGTTTCACCATTGCTTCGATCTTCTCTAACGCTAAGGGAGAGGGTTTAGCGTGTTTGTTTTCCCAACGATTGACCGTTGGAAACGTCACCCCTAACTGAGCGGCAAACTTTTCTTGCGTTAACCCTAAGCGATGCCGCAAATCACGAATTAAGTCACCGATTTTGACGCAATCGGACAATGCTGTTTTTTGAATCGTCATAGTTGGAGATATGGCTGCATTATGGCTCTATCAGAGGTTATAGCAACATTCATAGCTCTTGTGACCAGAAGCATAAGTGCGATCGCTCTTTGAGACACATGGAGTCTCAATCGTGGGGGATGGGGTGATTGCTGGGATAGGGTTCGTCATTTTAGAGTGGGCATCCTGGGAGTGATTTGCCGCTCGGTTTATGAATGCGATTTAGCGCAGAGGGATGCAGTGACGATTTTGACGGTAGCTGATCAGCCTGTGTTTTTCCCATCCGTTCCAATATCGCCTGAGTTAGATGGTTATATCTATCTGGCTCAAGCTCTCTGTGAGGGAGAGTTTGGCGCGAATCGTTTGTTAGAGCAGCAGTCTCGTGTTGATACCATCACGATCTATTCGGCGGGGTGGTTTGGCTATCTGCCACTGGCTCCGGTGGTGTCGGTGTCATTGGTGGAGGTGCGGCGCGGGGTTGATTCGTGGTCACGGTCAATTGGCTTACCGGAGTGGATGCCTTTAGCAGGTGGGGCTTACTCCATCACTCCTGATAGTGGACGGGTGCAGATCTCGGTTCCTGCGGATGAGGCGCGGATTACGTACATGGCGGGGTTTGACTTCACCCAACCTGTGTTGGAAGTGCAGAAGATTAAGGCGATCGCTGGCTTAGTCCTCTCCCACATGGCAACCAAAAACCCTGGACTGGATAGCCTATCCGTTAATCCAGCGACAGGAGACGCTACGAGTCATAACTACGCCAAATTGGATGACTACCTCAAAACGATTCTGCTGCCACTGAAGCGATATATTCCCAGGAGCTTATGAGTCGTCGTCGAAGGAGAAAGCAGCAAAGCCAGAGCAGTGAGCCTACACCGCGTAGTCTGCCGTCGTCATCGTTTGGGTTGCGTCTTTCGTCATCGTTCTTTGCCTCAATTCCTGACACTGAGGAATTCCCGACGCGATCGCCCGATTTAGCAAAACAAATCATCGACCTGGTGAACCATTGCCCAGAAGCGGGGGTAGCACTGGAGGTTCTTTGCGCCTATGCCTTGTCGAGTGGAACTGGCGATGAACTGGGCTTTGCCGTCCTGCCGGATGAGAACGATCCACGACCCAACACGGTGAAGATTGCGAGAGCAGTCATAGACCGAGTGGGGGATATTTGGCTGTGGTGGCAAGTGATCTGGCGGTTCCTCGCCTGGGGCGATGCCTTTGGCTTGATGGAGATTGATACTAAAGCGATGCAGGTAGAGGCTCTGCGCCTGCTCCCAACCTGGCAAATTCACGCTATCCCCGATGAAACGACGGGGCAAATTATCCACTATGAACAGCGGTTTGGTGGACGGAGGGAACATGCTGTTATCCAACCGTTAAGCATGGTGCAGTGGTCATACAATCGCCGTTACCTGTATGGGCGATCGCTCTACAGAGAAGCCTTACCCGATTGGGCAAAACTGAAGGATGTAGACCAGGATCTAAGTGATGCCAGTCGGGAAGCTGCGCTCCAACCCAACGTTCACATCATGCCACCGGGGGCGGATGAGAACTACAAGCAGGCTTACAAGAGTGACCACGAAGCCCGCAAAAAGAAAGGCATTGTGCCGGATATTTACCTGCTGCAAGGGGCTGAAGTTAAAAAGCCAATGGGTCTGCCGTCGTCGTTTCCGCTCACTGGTTTCCTTGACCATCACCTGATGAGACGGGCACGTATTGCGATGCGATCGCGTGTGCCTCCCTACCTGCTGGGCATTGATAGCAAGTTTGCTAAAGAGATCTCAATGCAACCTGCGATCGCCTTTGTGGTTCAGGTGGGTTTGGTGCGTCAGTTGTTTAGTGCGGGGTTACGACAACTCATCAACACAGAATTGGCACTCAAAAACGTCTCACCTAACAATTGGGTGTACCGGATCGTGTTTCCGAAAATCAACGTCAATCCCTACGCTGAACTGATTGAAGAGGATGTCGATCAGCCGGGGGTGACGGATTCCGATTTTGTGATGAATGGAGGTGGTTATGACTGATGTGGTGGTGAGGGCGATCGCAACTGATAACCTGGTGTGCCGAAATTCGGCGCGGTATCCGGCGATCGAACTGCCGAAGTTAGCCGTATATCTGGTGGGTAAGCCTGCCAGTATCGATCATCCGTCTGCGTTCCGTGGCACGGTCAAGGATGAGTGGGGGAACATCACCGCTGCCGGGGTGGAGAAAGCAGAACCTCCAACAGACCTGGACGATCACAATAAGCTGATTGTCCAGAAAGAGGGCTATCACTACGTCTGGACGGACATTACCTGTGATGTAGCGGTAGAGCACATTGAAGCGTTTAAGAAAGATTTGCGGCGGCGGGTGTCGATCGCGGCGATGTATCAGTTCATGCGCTGCCCTGGCTGTACCTGTGGAGAAGACGTGTTTTCGGAGAAGTGCCCCAACTATTTTTGGGAGTTGCCTTACTTCGAGCGGTGTGGTGTCGTGGATGCGCTGGAAATAAGCTTGGTCAGCACTCCTGCTGTCCGGGTGGCCCGTGTTGTTTCTATTGATGGAGTGAATCTATGAAGAAGGTTTTAGCAACGGATGTAGTGGTAGCGGATGGTGTGGTGAGTGAGGGTGAGGCGATCGCTCAACTGAACTCAAAAAGTAAAGGAGAGAGTGATGCTGTACAAAATATAGAGCAATCTAAAACACAACCCGAATCATCCCCAGAACAACCTAACGAACAACCTCAAGAGTTGCGACTAACTGCCGACCAACTGCAAGCGGCAATTACACAAGCCATTGATAACGCTACCGCTCCACTACGACAACAAATAGAGCAAACCCAACAACAACTCAATGAAGCGATTCAACAACGTGATTCCCTACAGCAGGTGTTTAACGTGATTGGTAAACCTGCGGTGATGGTAAATACCAAGCTTGCGCCTGGGCGCGGTCTCTCCGAGACACCCGCAAGGGGTCGTGCAGCGGGATTAGCCGCTGATTTTATGCAAGCGTGCGAGAGTGCGCCCTCTGAAATTTACGTCAATCGCAAGACCGGAAAGCGATATGTACATCGGGATTTGAACGATGCCCGTCGCGTGTTTCATAGCGATCGCCTGCAACTCCGCAAAGACATGGAACAGCTTGCCCGTGACCACGGCTTTTTGCAAGGTTATCGCCGCATGAGTGCCAGTGATGCAGTTACTGTCAGAACTGACATTGCACCCTTACTGCTCGATTACCTGTCGATGGTGATTCGGGAAACCCATTCAGCCCGATTCATCTACTGGCAATTTCCCTGGTATGAGCTGGAGTTAGGCAAGGGACCGGGTGACACCGTGCAAGTCTCTCGGCAGCGATGGATTGCAGAACCAACCACAGTGGCATCTCGAACCCTCACACCCGGTGTTCCCCTGACCAATACTCGACAGAACATCTCCTCCGGAGCCGTGACCATAGCATTGCAAGAGCGGGGCTTAGGGCTGGATGCTTCTAATCCTCCCGTGGCGATTCCTGAATTCCTAACCGCCTACTCCATGATCAACCTAGAAAACGTTGTGATTTCCCGATTGGGACACGACTATGAAGCGTCCGAAGATCTCTTCATTCGTACCCGCTACTTCGCCACCACACGAGTGGTGTACAACAACCGACAATCGGTGACGACTAATCCAGGTAGCCTAACTGCGAGTGGGGATGGAACCATTACCGAAAACTTCCTCAACAACCTCTATGCCTACATGAGCGGGTTACAGATTCCCCCATTAGATGATGGCTGCTATGTCTACCCCCTGCACACTACAGGGTTAGCTCAACTGAAAAACTCCCTCTCGGCTAAGAACCAGTACCTAGACCAGATGAACCTGGAGGAGCTGACGATGCTCCTACAAGTGGCATCCAACCGAGAAATGGGACGCTGCTCTGGGTATGCCGGATCGGCCTGTGGCTTCCACCTCTTTAACACCAACGCTCACTCGATGGGAGCTGCTGGAACGGAAGGGGTGCAAACGGAAACCTTAGGGGCTGGCTCTACCCTGACTCGTGCCAGTGTGGCGTTTGGTCGGGCAGCCGTGGCACGGGCGATCGGGATGGAAGCGGAGATCAGAACCGACAATAACGACGACTTCCAACGGTTAGACTCCTTTACTTGGCTCTCCCATGAAACGACAGGAGATTTGGATGTGGACCCGGCAATCCACCCTGATCAGCAGCTGCGAGTGGTTGAGGTTCATACGACGGATGTGGTGCTTTAGTTTGGTGGTTAATGGTCAGTGGTCAGTGGTCAGTGGTCAATGGTCAATGGTCAATGGTCAATGGTCAATGGTCAATGGTCAATGGTTAATCGTTAATTGTTAGGTGAATTATGGCTGACAAGTTTCCGACGGCGTATTACGAGGCTCACAATATTCCGACCTGTCCCAATGGGGATAAGGTGCGCTCTGACGAGGAGGGACTGTTTTGCTGGGTTGAGGGGGCACGAGTTCCGGCTCTAGTGACGGGGGGTCAGGTTGTGCTTCAACCAGTCAGCACAGTGCCTGAACCCTTAGTTGAGCCTGCTAAGACTCCAATACCTGCTAAAGCCAAAGCAAAGGGTGAACCGACTGATGCCAACGGATAATGAATATCTCAGGCTCATCTACAACGGAATGCCAGGTGCTAAGCCCTCTGGGGTAAACACTTCCCAACTGAATGCAGCAAATCAAAGCACACAGATTGACTTTGAAAAGCGATCGCGCCTGTCAGTGGGGTATCAAATCTCTGGTATCTCTGGAACGCTAACCCTGCGGCTGGAAGGGCGGATGTCGGCTACAGATGCCAACTGGTATCCCCTCTCCGCGACGGGGCAAGACATTAGCAGAACTGCCAATGGCAACTATTTCTTCTCCTGGGAGGGGACAGCCTTTCAAGTGCGGGTGTTGTTCGTTTCAGGAACTGGAACCGTTCTGATCTCCATGAGGGTTGATTGAGAGTGACTAACCTGAACTCTGGCTCTGGTCTACTCAACCTGAACGGATTAGGGATGGCTGGAGGGTCTAACCTGAACGTGGGCGATCGCAACCTCAACTTACAGGAGTGGGCTAATACGCTGACGGGTGCAACTGTCAACATGAATCTAGGATCGGGCAACCTTAACCTACCTGCGCCGACTGCCTCGCCATCTCCGTCACCTACGCCTACTCCAATCTCACCAGCAGGGCTGCCCTTACCAGAGAGTTGGATTGATGTGAGCCAGGAAACAGCGATCGCTGATGGGTTGCCAATGGTGACACTGACGGAGCGTTCACCAGCAGAGCGATCGTTCACATCGGCTATGCCCGGAACCTATCGAACCAATCAAAGAAATGGGCTGCCTGTGCTGCGAACGACACCCCTAACGACAGCTTACCTGGCTTCGACAGCTCCGGTGATTGCGAGTGGTTCGCCGTTCTGTCTGTGGTTTGTGGGGCGATCGGATGGAGCTGACGCGATCGTCTGGGGAAACCAGCTTCCCAACCATCAAGTGCGAATCAACTATACAGGGAACCGCACGCTGTTTCTCTACAACGGGCCTTCGGTCACGAGTGATGGGCTGACAGGAGCGGAGGCGACAGCATGGAACATCTACCTCTTTGTGCGAAACACAGCAAATGAGGTGCGCTTCTACTTGAACGGAGTACCGAAATTCTCAGTAGTGGGTAACAATGCCGGAGCATTTAACCTGGGGCGGCTCTTAGAAAGCTTTAGCACTCCATTTGTAGGAGACTTTGCCGAAGCGGGGTACAATGCGGCTGATTTTTCTACAGCTCAGCTCAACAGCTTAGGGATGTATCTGAGTGTTAAGTGGGCGATCGCCTGGACCCCTATCCCATGAACTCGAATCAGGTTTTTACTGAAGTTCGGCGGATAGCAGTGCGGGTGCATCTGATAGGGGTTGCTCCGGTCGCTGGCGCGGTAGAGGTGGGTAGTGTGGCTCTGTCTCTTCCTAAGCGTGAGTTGATGCGGGGGGTGTTACTACAGGTCAGCCCTGATTCAACCGAGCGGATTTGGATTGTGGGTGAGGAAGGCGGTGTGAGTGAAGGGATTAGCATCGACGCTGGCGATCTCTTCGAGATACCCGCAAGGGGTCGCCACTTTTTTCTTCCGGTGGGAAATTTAAACCAAATTTGGCTAGTGGCTGAGGTCGATCATGCCCTAGTTCATTACTGGGCGATCTAATCCCCCTAGTAATTCGGTGACAGTTTTGTACACAAGTTTGATAAGCTCTCAGAAAAGCTTTACGTGATAAAGCTTTTAGAGGTAAGGCAGAGGTCTGCAAAACCTCCACTCCCCAGTTCGAATCTGGGTGCCGCCTTTAAGGAAAAACATTACAGGGCAAGTGTTCTGGGGATAATCTCAGTGTTGTGGGTGAGCGCATAAAATGGCGCGATTAGCAAATTAGCGGCGCAACCCCAAATTTTAGGCAGTTTTTTTGCTTGCAAATTAGTAGCTGTACGTTTTCACGAAAAATGGCGCGGCTTTCAAATTCGTGGCGCGTAGCCCAATTTTACCCATATTCCAAGTCTTTCAAATTCATGGCGCGGATTTTTCTTGTTTTCAAATTCGTGGCGTGAGTTCGTTCAACACCATCAAGTTTTTCAATTGCTTGCTAAAGCCTTCCTAAAACCCTCATAAATTGCGGCTTTCAGCCTTTGAAAGGTACTGAAAATTACTCAAATTCATGGCGCGAATTTTCTTCAGAGATTGCGCTTTCAAATTCATGGCGCGGATTTTTCTTGTTTTCAAATTCGTGGCGTGTTCACCTATTAAAACTCCACAAGAACTGCGGATCAGGCGAGCAACTTAACAGAACTATTAGGAGGTACTTACTGCTTCAGCTATATAGTTAGATGTCAGATTAACTGCGCTATATCCAAAAATGAGGTACAAAGCTTTTTTGTTAGAGAAGTTTCACAAAAGAGATATTTGTACCCTCATATCAAGCTGCAAGATAGCTGCGCTGGGGCAAAAACCTTTATAAAAAACAGTCTCAGGCTATGAGACTCTCCGAAACATAATCATTGAATTAACTGCATTTTTAGGGAAGTCTACATAAGTAAAGTAATTTGCAGACCCCTGCCTCTTTCAACCTACCTTTTAACCCACCTATTGACGGGAGGGCATCAGCAACGAGCGTCCTATCCCAACCGCGATCGCCCGCCGCACGATCTTTCAACCCACCCATTGACGGGAGGGCATCAGCAACTGCGACTTGCTGCAATCGACCAAGTTGCAAACTTCACTTTCAACCCACCCATTGACGGGAGGGCATCAGCAACCCAAGATAGAGATGCAGATGGCAGCATTAAGTCTTGCCTTTCAACCCACCCATTGACGGGAGGGCATCAGCAACTTCCGCCTGCAATCTGAGCAGCGGTATAGGTTGCAGCTTTCAACCCACCCATTGACGGGAGGGCATCAGCAACCTCTATAGCAAGCAATGATCACGTCAGCGTCAGGCTCTTTCAACCCACCCATTGACGGGAGGGCATCAGCAACCCTTGACCCGACAAAGCTTGACTACATCGACCTGCTAGCCCCCTTTTCGCAAAGGTTGCTAGCTTTTGAAGAAAATTTGGCTTTTTGAGTATTAGAAAAACCTAAGTACAGGACAAAAGCTTGCAAAGAGGGAGTAGGAGAGGGTTTCATGAGAATTACTACATTCATCCATAAAACCCTCATGAATCAGGTTACTCTACTTCGAGATGCACTGCGTCCCCATCTTGCTTGGCATGGGGCAAGATTAAGCTTTGTCGCTGCGTTCCTCATTGCCCTCTTGCGAGTCAAAACCGTCAATTTCGCTGAGGTAGCGACGGGCTTTAGTGGCAAGGCTCAGACCGATTCTCACTACAAACGCTTGCAGCGATTCTTCCGCTCCTACGAACTCAATTACACCGAGATTGCTCAAACGGTTGTCGCCCTCATGGCGATTCCAGAGCCGTGGACTTTGTCGTTAGACCGAACGGAGTGGCAGTTCGGTGATTGCGTCTTCAACATCCTAATGTTGGGCGTGGTGCATGAGGGTGTTACTTTTCCCCTCGTCTGGTGCTTACTCGATAAGCGAGGTAATTCCAACAGTGATGAACGCATGACGCTGTTCAGTCAGTTTCTAGAACGATTCGGTGAGCGAGAAATCGCTTGTCTGACCGCAGATCGAGAGTTTGTGGGTAAAGACTGGTTTGGGTATCTGCTGAGTGACCCGCTAACTCCCTTTCGGATTCGTATTCGAGAGAATCATAAACTCACTCATGGTCGAGTCAGCCTCAAAGTCGCGATTGCGTTTGCTGATTTAGCGGTGGGGCAAACCAAGGTTTTGCGTCATCAACGACGTTTGTGGGGGCACTGGGTTTATATTGCGGCTTTGCGCTTAGAGGACAATTCACTGTTAGTCGTTGCAACCCAAAGCGCCCCTAAATCTGCCATCTCTGATTATGCAAAACGCTGGTCGATTGAAACCTTGTTCGGTATCTTCAAAACCCGTGGTTTTTGCCTTGAATCGACTCATCTAACGGATCGGGAGCGCTTGAGCAAACTTCTGGCGTTACTCTCGTTAGCCTTGTGCTGGGTCATTCTTACTGGAGAATGGCTTCATGAAATCAAGCCGTTGACCATCAAAAAGCATGGACGCAGAGCCAAGAGCATTTTCCGTTATGGCTTTGACCATCTTCGCCACATCGTGCTCAACTTAGAGCAGAAAATGGATGATTTCCGCCACGCTCTACAATTTTTGTCCTGTACTTAGTAGAAAAACTTATCAAATTGTGTAAGTTTTCATACATCAAAATTTCAGACATTGGCAAACCTCCTGGAGAATCTTACCTCGCTTTGGTTTGCCAAACTTAAAGAATTGGTAGGCTCAACCCATGCTTGGGGCGTATGATAGCTGGCATGACATGTATCTCTGTATCCTTATAATTAGAAGCGTTGATCTGCTAATTCTAAGAATTGCTTCCTCAACAGGTGGCGCAACTGTATTTGTGCTAGCGGCATCTGATAAATCAAAGCACGCATTATCACGGACGAAGCAGACAGCTATCGGGGACGGAAAGCAACAAAACTAACCCATATTTAGTGGAGCTTTGCAACGCGCCAACAACTTTAATCATTCAATTGTCTAGGTTCGGAAGTTGTTGTCAGACGAGCAAACTAAGCAACGGTGGAATTTAATGCCGAGTCATTGGTTGCAGTGCAGATTGCTACTGCTTTTTCTTTCATCGTACCTTCCCTGGTCTGATAACCTGTTACAACTCGAATACCATGCTTAGCGGCACAACTGCGAATAGATTGAGCAAGTTGTTTGTGACTCCATCGATGCATACTCATGCGAACCTTTTTTTGATACGCCTTCTGAAGGTTAACGTTGTCATCAGGGAACAATCTCCTTGCCTTAGCTTGAATTTCACACTCAACACTTTCACGTAGACTTTGGAAGTCGGGAATGATGATGCAGCTTGCTCGCCATTTTTGACACAGTTCCACAATGCGATTAGCAATTAAATGGTTAATGTGCTGCATTAAGTTAGATTCCTCCTCACTTCGGGCATAAAATCCTTGCTGTTGTTCTTTGCTTCTCAGGAACTGGTTCTTCTTTTTTAACCTACTCCAGCGACCAACCAATCGATAGTCCTCTAGTTTCAGTTGCAATAGACTTCGAGTTCCTTGAGGGATTCTCCTTCGCTTCCTCCTATGCTTTCCTTTTCCTTTACGTTCTGGTTCAACCTTGAAATCAAGTTCCTGCTCTAAGTTCCTTCCTACTTGGGATTTTATAAACTTTTCTCGAATTTTCTGAGACCGTTTCTTCAGAACTTCTGAATCTTGTTTAGTTAGCAATCCCCGAAGATCTAAATACTTCAATGGTTCAGGCAACTTGCTCTGAGCTAAACACGGAACCCGTTGATCTACCACCGCAGCTCCTACTAGCTTATTTAGAGTGAAGCAAACTCCTACTGCAATTTGAGATTCTCCTTGATAAGCCGCTTTGCTAGGGCGAGGTGGAGGCAAATTGTTTTCCAATCGCTTCAAGCTTGTTTTGAGGTGTTTGATCCTAGCCTGCTTCTTTTTCGATTCCTCAGAGGACGACAATAATTCCTCTTCTTCTTCTGAATCATCTTCCTCAGAAG
The DNA here is from genome assembly GCF_014697545.1 of Oscillatoria sp. FACHB-1407. Classification (GTDB taxonomy): domain Bacteria; phylum Cyanobacteriota; class Cyanobacteriia; order Elainellales; family Elainellaceae; genus FACHB-1407. The sequence goes on from NZ_JACJSA010000038.1 coordinate 18,965, forward strand.
GTTCACTAAACTCTCCTGACACTCCCATCTTCTCAAGTTCTGCTTCCGCCCTCTCAAGCTCTGCTCGCTTTTGAGCCAACTTCTCCTGTCTTATTTGCTCTGTCCCCTCAGCAGTTAACAGACGTGGATCATAGGTGCAGTGTAAATAAAGGCGGTGAGTTTTCCAGGGTAGCCTTTTGCTAAGGGTAAGATACAGAAGACCTTTAAACCAGGATTCAAACCTCTGGTTGAAAAGCTCTAGCTCATGGCTTGAACAGGATGATTGCTCTGGCACCTGCATCCCACTGAACCACTTCAACCATAAGTTCTGTAACTTCCAATGGTTTGTTTTGTGTAATTCCTGGTGATCTTCCCTCCAAAGTAAACTGGCAGAGCGTAAAGCAAACAGGCTCATTGAAAATTTCTTTTCCTCTTCCAGTTCATGGAATGAACTATAGTCTGTGAAGAATTGCTTTAGAATCGGTTGCTGCCTGCGATCGCAGTAAACTGCTAGTCGAAGATCGCTTAAACCTACTCCTCTGAAACAAACATGAATCCGCTCTTTTGATTTTCTCTGACGTTTTCGTGTTCGGCAACGTTTAGGTTTAGTACGAGTTGTCTTCTCAGTAGACTGATTACTGGAAGAGTTACTCACCTTTGACCAATACACATCGTCGTTACTACCAAAGAGGATTGGATAAGGCAAAGTCTTTGGCAGCCTCGACATCTCTGCCATCCGATTTGGCTCATCTTGTTCCCATGTTTCAAAGTCTTCTGAAACGTCAGGCAAGGCGATCGCTTTTTCTAAAGCCTCTTCATAGTGTTGTCCCAACAAATCTCGACCTTTGGGAAGGCGGCTCTCTAGTTGTTTCTGTAGTCTTTCAATCTCAACCCTTTTCCTCTCGAGCCTTAAAGCCAATTGATCTGGGTCTTCCTCCTCTAAATTCACTTGGCAAGAATTTTTAAGTAAGTGAGCGATCGCACGGCGTGTTAAAGGAAGTTTTGTAGTTTTCCATTTCTTAAACAGAAGCGACATTTTTGAGGCGAGTGCCTTCTTCGATGCAAGTTTCTTCCGTTCTTTTTTAAGCTCATTTTCTACCTGAGTCAAAACCTTAGCTGCTCTAGCACGAATTTTTGTGTCAGAAAAATCTGTGTTTTCTGATAGAGCTATATCGGTCTCAACAAGCTGTAACCAATTTTGTTTGCCCTCAATTGCCATACCTAGACTTTTTTGCACCTCAAACCAGGAATTAAAGGTATACAAAACAGTCGAGATCGCAGAGGTATAAATACGGGCTGGAAGCTCCGCAAATGATTTATCCTTTTCTCTAATATTGTCACACAGCTTCTTTAAGTTTTCTCTTGACACTACTCCTTTGCTTCTCCAAGTCTCAAAATCTTGATCGTCAATAACCTCTCGAATTAATTGATTGACAAAAAGAGAATATTTGAGGAATAAATTCCATAAGTATTCTCGTGTTTCCAAGTCAGCGCAAATGAGGAATTTAGTTGTATGCATCTGTCAATCCTTTGCTCAAAAGTATAGATAACTTCGTGGCACTTGAAATGAGTTATGTTTAAGGACTTGATTATTCTGTTCGGATTTTCCTGAGAAGTAGAATTAAAGTTTCCCCATTCAATTCACTAGCCAAAGATTCAATTAGTTCGACTATCAAAAACTCAATTTCTTTTTCTGTTAAACTCAGCCACTGCGAGTCAAAATAATCATCTGAAAAATGACTAACTAATATTACTAAATTGCAGATTGCAGCATCAATTAAAGGTGAAGGCACTGAATAGTCCTCAGTGTTTGAACCTTTCATAGTAATGAAACCTATTAATGAAAATGAGAAATTAGGTGGTGTCTAGAACTAAACACGCTGAATATTAAATCATTTGCCTTTTCTTGAATAGGTTTAATAAGTAATCTACTCCTCAAATCAATTGGAGTAAACTAATGATTTTATAGATACCCCTTTGTCTTAGAAAAAGTCAACAGGATTGCGAGAATTTAAACAAATATTGGGTTGAAAACCACTACCGTTTTCTATCTACTAATAGAGGTTTTCTCCTATTAGGAGGCTTCAGGAAAATTTAGTTCTTTTCAGGAGATTTCTAGAGATTTTCAGAGATTTCTAGAGATTTTCAGAGATTTCTAGGAGCAATTTGGAGACTGCAAGAGATTCCTAGAGTGATTTGGAGATTCCTAGGAATAATTCGGGGATTTTCAGAGATTTCTAGGAGAACTAAAGAGAACTCAGGAGAAGTTAGGACCAAATTGGAAGAAGTTTGAACTTTCTTAGGAGGAACTAAGAGAAATTAGGAGAAGTGGAGAAAAACTGACTCAGATAACAGCCTGAAAATAGATTGTTATTTTTGAAAAATAGTATTGTTATTTCATGGCAACCTTGTAGTCTGAGTAGTAGAGCTTGCCTCCTTAAATCCTTGAGCATTAGTTTGACAACTTCTCAGAAAAACCGCTCTATTATTGTTTTGAAGGCAATTTAAGTGAATGAAAACTGCTCTATGGTTTTGATGAGGGCGTAGTAATCTTCAACTGCTAAGGCGTTGTATTCAAACTCGTTTGCCTGCTTCTAACAAACGTAGTTCCTTTAAGCTCTAACGATCGGCAATTCATCCCAACAAGTGGTATATCGCTTCGATGGATATCCTACCCGCGTTCCCCAATCTTGTTTCAATCCCATAGCCGCATACTTGATGCTGCCACTGCCTAGCTTCCGGTTAATCTGATCCATAGCCTGCATCAGTCGCTGACTCTTTTCATCGCTGTGAGCATCAAACAGGTTCGTTTGCACCTCATCAGCTTCTACTAACTTTGGAGCAGACACCCCAGCTTTGTAGTACTGAAACCCCTCCTTAAAGAGAGCAGATGCAGCCTCTAATGTGTGGGGGAGGAGCTTGTCTGTGAGGTTAGTCGGGGCTTCTAACCGAATCTCTTGACTGGCTTCATATTGTGGAGTGTTTGCAAAACGATTGGTTCGCATCGACACATAGACAACTTGAGTGGCTAATCCCTCTTGCCGCAACTTTTCTGCTAACCGACTGGTATGAGTCGCGATCGCCTCCCTCATTTCTGCAAGTTCAGTCACTGGGCGACCAAAGCAGCGCGTTACCATCATGCCCTGCCTTGGATCAGACGTAGGTTCAACAGGCAGACAAGACATCCCGCCCAACTCCAATACCGTTCTTAGCAGAATGACCCCAAATCGCTTTTTAATCCAACTTTGGTCTGCTTGTTGCAACTGAAGGGCCGTTTTAATTCCCCTTGCTTGCAATGCCTCAGCAGTATGAGAACCCACACCCCAAATGCTCCTGACTGCCACCTCGCTCAAGATGGCAAACCAATCTTGCCCTGTGGTTAAATCCACCACCCCTTGGGAGGCTGGATCTGCTTTTGCCCTGTGGTTGGCAATTTTTGCCAGGGTTTTAGTTGGAGCAATGCCGATCGATACTGGGATTCCAGTCCACTGCTTAACGCTCTGACGCATCTGCTGCCCGTACTCGACTCGGTTGTGCTGACTAAAACCCGTTAAGTCAAGAAATGCTTCATCGACTGAATACACCTCAACTGTAGGGCAAAAGTGAGAGAGGGTCGTCATTACCCGACGAGACATATCCCGGTACAAGGCAGGGTTGCTTGAGAAAATGTGGAGTCCGTGACTGCTGACGAATCGTTTGACCTCGGTTCCCATCGCCTGCATTTTGATGCCAATGGCTTTGGCTTCCGGTGAACGGCTCACCACACAAGCATCATTGCCACTGAGCACCACCACAGGCTTGCCTTCCAAGGCAGGATTAAACACCTTCTCACAGGAGACAAAGAAGGAGTTACAGTCTGCGAGTGCAATGATTTTAGGCTGCATCGCTACCCAAGCTGGAGTCAGAGCGAATGGATGATAGTTGTCACTACACCCCATACCTCAAAGTCCCCGGATGCTTTGGCAGATGCGTCTGGTTCCTGCAACCTCAATTGCCCGTTGACGATCTGCAACTTGCGAATCACTAGTGCCCCATCAACCGCAGCGACCACCAGTTTGCCTGCAACAGCATCAATGGAGCGATCTACGATCAGCAAATCCCCAGGATGAACACACTCATTGAGTAGCCCCTCTCCTTCGACCCGCATGAAAAAGGTCGCTGCTGGGTTTTTGACCAAACCATTGAGATCAAGGCTGGTATCAAGGGAACTATCACCAGGAGCCGGGAAAGACATACAACCTTTAGATGAAATTGCCAGGGATTGAGCGGGTGACGAAACCAATCTGCTGTAGAGGCGATCGCCCAGGGTTAATTAGTTGATACAACAATTGTCTGTTGCCGGGGGTGGCAGGTTCCCTGATGGATACAACCTAATCTTACTGGCAACTCCAGCAGGGCAAAAGAGCAGTTCTGGTATCTTCTGAAGGTGCGATCGCCCACCCCCAACTGGAGCAAAACACAACGTACCTCAGATGAGCTACTGTGATACGAACGACCGCAGTATCTCTCAGATTGATTTAATGTCTGCAATCCAAGAAGTGTTTCTAGAAATCGAATGGGGTGGTGAAGCAGAAGCCCGTCAAGCCCGTGACCAAAGGGCAGCCCAACTGCAAGAGCAAGGGTTAGTGTGCAGCTGCGAGAACCTTTACAACGTCTATGGCTACCGGGTCTTCACGCTAGAGGCAACTGAGGCAACTCCAATTGAAGTGAGCCCCGTTCCTGGTCGTGATGCAAAGCAGATTTCGCTTCGAGGCGATCGCCCCATCTCTTCTCGTCCCCCCAGAGAGAGTCGCCCGGTTCGTAAGTTCGAGCGCCGATGATTGAGGCAGATCACCCAGTTGTAGGATGAGCCGGATGAAGGGTTTCGCTGCCTTTGACAGTGCGATCGCAACTCCCGCAGCATAGAGCAAGCTGAAGCTTGAGACATTTTTTCAGTTTCGCCTCTTCCTTCTTTTTTCCTTTTCCTTATTCCCTCTTTCCCTTTGTGGGGGGACTCCTTCTGGGGCTTTCCCTTTTCTCTTCCCACACCCTGTAGAGGGTTACAGTTGATTGGGGGGAAGGTGATTAGCAGCAGATCCATAACCCTCTCCTCAGTGGAGACTGTAGCTCAGTCCCTATGCCCACACCCACCCCCATCTCCCCATCTCCTCTGTGGGAATTAACCTCCGGGATTGTTTGGCTGTGCCTGCTGTCCTTCTGCTTCTGGTATTGGGTCTGGCTCTGGTGATGCAGCTTCCCTTTGCCCCCGCAGATGCAGGAGTAATCCACTCAGCAGTTGCCCATTCAGATGCTCCGTAGTGTGGCGAATCACCAGAGCAACCAGTTCAATCAACTCGGCTTCATTAAGGTTCATCCACCCAGCATCGAAGTGGGAGTCTGAGAAGTTGCTGACCTTATCGATGAGGAGAGCGATCGCAGCATCTAACTTCCAGGAGGCATGACTTGGGAAAACGTCTGTTGAGTCACCACAGCGATCGCCCCACTCCTGATTGGGATTACCACTGAACCCTTGGCTTTGATTGTGGTTGGTATTGGGGTTGGAACTGTCACTAAGCCCCTGAGTTTGGTGGCGGTTAAGGTTGGGGTTGGGACTGTGATTCAGCCCCTGAGTTTGGTTGTGGTCAGATCTGATTTCAATTCCGTTATTGGAAACATTGCTAAGACCATTTGGGGAGTTACCGAAACCCTGGTTCATAAACCCTCTTATGTGTGGAAAGGAAGAAAACACTCAAACCACAAAAGAGGGAAAGAAAAGAGAAAAGAGGAAAGGAAAAAGGGGAAGGGAAGGCTTCTGGCAAGGCTTTGAGGGTTCCTGCAATTGAACCAGGTTTGTTCTAGAACTTGGGAGGGGGTCAGAGTTCTAGAACACCTCTCGCAGTTGTTTCTTGAGTTGGGCTGGAGTGATTTAACTTGTCATTTTAGGGGAGAGGCGATCGCTCCAGTAGGGCTGAATTAGAGCGCGATCGGAGTGTCAGTTTCAAGTCCTCTCACTGTGGTTCCCCACTCTCTATCCCCATCCTGTTCTGGTTTCTTACCACCTACCCTTCATCCTGTTCTGTTTGCCCCCATCTACCCTCTACGCCTACCCCTTCATCTGTGGTGGGGTACAAAGGGATTGGGGAAAGGGGAAGGAGGTTGAGATGCCAGTAGGAAACTACCCACCCTCCAAGCATTGTGGGTAAAAGGGATTGGGGAAAAGGAAAGAAAAGAAAAAAGAAAAAAGGAAAAGGGAAAAGCGATCGCTCTCCTCTGGTTGGACTGGCTTTTGCGTGAAGTTCTCTTGGAGCAGTAACAGGGCTTGATTCAAGGCAAAGTGTGATCTTGAAACATCAAGAGTAAGTGCCAGGGGAGAGATCTGCTCAATCTGCTTCTGGTGGGGATTTCTCTGTTCTTTGTGCTGTTGCAGTTCATGCTGGGGTAGGAGCTAGAGTTCTGTTGTTAGCCAGAGTAGGGTGAGGGGGTTGGTTGCGTACGATGGGGTCATATAACAAAGCGATAAGACAAATCATTCCCCTCTAGTAGCGCGTGCTGGAGGGGATATTTGATGAAGTCAACATTTTTGTAATATCAATTACATCAAGGATGATCTCTCATAATTCGTACTTCAGTGCTTCCCAAGCATCGCTTATGGTGACAAACCCAATGTTAAGTAAAGGATCAATAAAGTTTTACCGAGAGATATAAGAGAACTTACTTTTTCTGTCACACATCTCACTTTGGAATCACTAGCATTAAGCAGAGTCATACTGCCTTGAAGCCGATATAGAGCCTCGTTCTGCTCGTGTCGTCCATATGGAAAGCTAGGAGAAACAACTAGGTAAGAAACATGAACCAAAGTAATGGGCATCTGCCACTCACAGATGCCATTTCTAACTTCAAATTAAACCACTCAAGCATCCTTTTGGAATACTGTCAATTAGCCTCAAAGGAGTGTTTATCTACCTCTGATGAAGACCGTATGAGTGAAATTTTAGAACTTGCAGAATCAGATGGAGTGTTGGACTTTTGGCTAAATGAAGCAGATCACTTTCTTGCCCATGAACTAAATCTAACTAATAAGGAAAGCATCTACAAGTTTGAAAATCAATTGGCTAACCTGAGAGAGCATCTAGAGCATCAATTGATCGAGAACGAGAAGTTAGATTTATTTGAGGAATTGAGACATCACCTTAAGCATGCTTCTCAGGAGTTACAGGAGCACTTGAAAAACCGAGGTTTTGATCCAGGTCCAATCGATGGGATTCTGGGTCCTCGAACCCATTCTGCTTTGATTGCTTTTCAACAAGCTAATCAATTAATTCCTAATGGTCTTCCTGATGCAGTAACCCGAGAAGCTTTAGGATTAAAGTAGCTATTGCTAGGGCACATCTCCAATATTTTGTTGCAGAGAAGCAGGGTTTTTAGAACTCTGCTTTTAATTTTTGCATCTTTATAAAAGAAGTACTCGTCACGTCTTGACTCTACTTTTCACTATCTATTGAAAGCACTTGGATAGAGGTTATCAAGACTATGCAAGCATTTCAACATGACCATCTTATGGAATGTCCTGAGTGTGGAAGAAAAGCTTTAGTAAAACAGAGCAACACAATCTATCAATGTTTATGTTGTGAATTCAAGAGGGATCTTGCTAATCCCCATGCCAACTTTGACAACAACTCAACTCTAACCTTAATTATTGTCATCATTACTATAGTTGTAATGTTAGGAGCGATACGAGAAGCAGAATCTCCCTCAGAACCTCAATTTCAACCTTCTAGTCAAACAATGCAAACTACTCCCTGACTATGAGAGGCACTTACCCTCAAGGTACTAAAGATTCTTGAGGTCTGCTTCTGTGGTAAATCTCCCGAAGACGTTGCATTGCTCGCTGCCCTCTTTTTCTTAAAGCAGGCTCATTTTGAGGGGATTCACCCATTTCAACAAAACGCTCTCCGATGTCTCTCCATGAAAGGTTTTCAACAATTCTAAGCTCTAAAATCTGACGATCGCTCGATTCGAGCTCTAGATAAGCTTGTCTAACAACTTCGAGATCCAACTCAATGATTTCCTCTGAAACAAGCAAGGCTTCCATGTACTCACTTTCGACAGGTTGACAACGGTGGTTGTCCCGGCTCCGTTCTCGAATAACGTTGTAAGCTGTTTTCCTCATCCAAGCTTTGGGGCTCTTGATGGAACTGCCTTTTAAAATGAAGTCTACACCTCGAAGATAGGATTCATTGAAAATGTCAAATTCTGTATGAATATCCTCCAGGTGAAATTGCCTCAAAGTCCGTTTAATAAACGAGAGGAAGGAGCGGGTGCGAGGATTATTAGCTTTTAATAAACAGTAGATTTCCGCGTTAAACTGTCGTAACTCTGGGGATGGCATCCTGCTAGGCATTTGAGTACTTAGTATGAAGGCTATGCCTAATTAGTGCTAATTACTACTAAATTGTGACAGCAAAACGTTTTAGCGGAATGACAGTAAGCGATTTACAAGAATTTACTCGTGTTTTTGTGTCCTTAAGAGGCTGAGGGTGGTCGGTTCAGCAGGAGAAGCTGGGAGGCTATCTCTCCTTAAAAGCAACCCAATCCGAAGGGCATCTGCCTATTGCTTCTCCCTCTAATCAAAGGGCAGTGGTGTACCCATCATAGCTGCCAGGATAGAAGTGATAGTGTCAAGCTCCTCAATCGGGTAAACCTTCTGCTCCAGGCTGACAACCTTGCCCTCTAGCTTGAGAAACTGCCACTGGAGTCCAGTTGTGCTGACACCGTAGATTGGTTCTGGTGATGCGTTAAAGAGTTGAGCAGCTGCCATCTCTACCAAGCAATGAGGTAGTCCATGCTTGATCTCACGCTTGACCTCCACAATCAGAGACACAGGGGGATGGATACGGAAGTTTAGGGGAGAGCGGCTCACCAGATAATCACATTGCCCGACTAACCCACAAGTTGGGTCAACTTCAAAGGGTCCTCCAATAAACAACCTCAATTGGAGTGTGCCTGCCAGATGAAGGAGCAGTTGCCCAACTATCCATCGACGAGTTGATTCATTGCTAGTAGGGGTAACATTTTGGATCAGATATTCCCAATACTCCTTCACGCGGGGAGGGATCTCAAGGGGTGGAGCTACCACTAGAGGCGATCGCACTGGATGGATTTCAAGGGCAAACTGCTGCTGAACCAGTTTGAGAAGTCGATCGTGCATGGCTTAACCAAAGTCAGAGAAGATGGCACCGGGCTGAAAAGATGGAGTAGTGGTTATTGCTTCTAGTGGTTGAGCTGTGATTGGGGTGATTCGCAGTTGCGCTGAGGAGTCTCCGTCAACCCAAGTTTGATTGATACGCTCTAGCAGGGCTTCTGGGGTGAGGCTGCCGATGGGTAAATCTTCTTTGAATGAGCGGTAGAGGAAGTATTCCCACTGCTCTGGGTGATAGAGCATATGAGCAGCGACAGCTAAGGCAGAGTCTGCTTCTACCACACGCACTAGATTGGGAGAGATGCCTTCATCGTACAGGGAGGTAATGAGAAATAGGGGCATAACACTATCGAGCTGCAATAGGAGGAGGGAGTCCAAGATAAGGCTAATAGGAAAGTTGGGAAAGGGGTGTGTCTAGAATTTTGGGTAAAACCTTATTCTGTCTTCGCTCTAACCCACGCGCAACTGAAGTGCGGGCTCATGGGATGAAGTCTGCTAAAGCAGACCAGGAGAGGTTTTCAGTCCACCTTAGTGGACTTTGGAAGGTAGCCCGTCATTGATGCGCGGGCGGATGGGAACGGTAACAGACCCACTTTAATTGACATAGCCTGGGAAAGGGGAAGAGCATGATGACTCTTGGAGTTTGTTCTAGAACTTGGATACCCCCTAATCTTCTAGAACATTTTTAGCAGAACCCCTACTACTTGCCCTCCTTCCTGGATTGCCGGGGCCTAACTTCCACATCAACGGTCTTTATCTCATTACCCCACCACCTCACCCCTCATCTATTGTGGGTACAAAGGGATTGGGGAAAGGGAAAAGGGAAAAGGAAAGAAGGGAAAAGGAAAAGCGATCGACTCTCCTACAGCAGAGACGTGTCCTTTGAGCCAGAGGGGGGATTGTAAATTAGATTGTGTCAAAGGTCAGAAATGAGATCTAATGAACTACTAGACCCGAGACACTCGTACTATGACTTTTCGACCTGAACTCCTCGAT
>NZ_JACJSA010000039.1 GCF_014697545.1 Oscillatoria sp. FACHB-1407
CGGCTTTCGGTCTGCCAGGTTGGAGTCTCACCCGGAGCGGCATGGGGTGCAAAGATGTAATCAAAGCGGTGGGGAAACAGTTCCAGAAATGTATCATTCCATTCCTGGATGTAGCGGAAATAGGTTGTCGATTGAGCAATAGTCATACTGGCTCCATATCAATGGAACCGGCTCAGATACGCTTGTTTAGACTCGTTCAAATCCCGATCGCTTGCAGCAGTAGCCAAGTTAGCTTAATTGCCGTGACTCCGGCTATCAATTAAGTCACAGGGCTGTCTGACAAATCTTTTATGCTTGGCGAATGAAATCGCAGCTATGGAAGCAAAACCCGCCGACGCGAGTTACAAAAAACCTTAATGTATCAAGTTCGTGCAGGCAGACTTTGATCGGATAGGCGCGAAGTCAATTTGTCAGCCACAGCACGGAATATCAAGGGCTTCAGAACTTTTGTCAGCCAACCAGTTAAGACGGCTGTATTTCATGAAGACTGGCTAGAACTGCTAAGATGCAGATACAAAGACTTAGTCGAGAAATTGCCGTTTCTCAACTAGGCTCAGGGAATCGGGATGATTGAGACTTTGGCGAGGCTCTGTCCTGGTTCCCTAATTACTGCAAATCAATAACATCTGGCGGTTTTGGTAGAACGATTCTAGACAATGACTTTGTGGAAGCCATTGCAGCATGAGTCTTAGACCTCCAAGGCGTGAGAGTGAGTGTTGTCTATCTTCCTTAGAACAAAGGAACTAAAGGAGATGCGATCTATTAAACACCTAAAATTCTTCTATGAAATAGGCTCAAAATAGTTCTGTGTGGGCTTTACGCCGGAGTGATAGAACAGCGATACGCCGGAGTGATAGGGTCAGCGATACGCCGGAGTGATAGAACAAGAATTAATATCCCCTGGAGTGATAGAGCAAATTGTACGCCGGAGTGATAGAACAATTACTCTAGCCTTTTTTACAGGTAGATCCTGAAGAATCAGACTTCAAAACAGTACGTTGGAGTGATAGAGCAAATTGTACGCCGGAGTGATAGAACAGTTTCGGTTCATACGCCGGAGTGATAGAAGCACTTATACGCCGGAGTGATAGAACTGGAGTTGAAAAACGTACGTTGGAGTGATAGAAGCTTGAAACTAGATCTGGTGTGGATGGGATCGAAACTCGATATATCTAGTAGAATTCCTCCATGCCTACCTCTACACTCCTATGAATCTGAGTAAAAAAGATCAAACGTTTCCAGTCGATGGTCAGCTATTAATGGTGCTGCCCAGGGCTGCTGCTTCGGTGAATAACCCCGACGTTCGCCTGCCAATTTTGCGCTCGGATGGAGATGGGTACTACCTGGAAATGCGAGTTGAGGCAGATAAGAGCGATGCGGGTGAGGTCGCTGTGACGCGGCGAGTTCCCCTTGAAGATTTGACAACGGATGAATGGGAAGAACTGAAACGGCAGTATGACAGCCTTGATCTGGAGGCATTAGTTGATCAAGGGATCAGTAAGGGGCTGGAGAAGATCCAAGACCGCAAGATTCAACGTCTATTTATGGCGTTGCTGACGTTCCTTAATCCCCGTCAGGTTGGGATTGTGCTGTACTTGTACAAACTAGCCGCTGAGCAAAATAATGGTCCAGTCGTAACCTTTCGCTCTAATGACTTATTAGAAAGTTTAGGCTATTCCCGTACTAAGGGAGGGAGTTTCCACGCTAAGGTGCGATCGCAACTGAATCGTGATCTAGTTGCTCTTCATCGAGTTGAGTTGGTGTTAGCCAAATCGCTTAGAGAAGGTAATAAGATTGGAGCAGAGGTCATTATCAAAAGTATTTTGCGAATTAAAAGCTACAAAATTGAGAACCTCTCAAGAGACTTCGACCTTGTGAAAGCAGCAGACTACACCTACGAACTAGCTGACTCCTACACAGTGTCTTTAGAGTTCTTTGAGGGACCCAGCCGCACAGGAGATTATGTGTTGTTTGCTGGAGATCTAGATATCACCCAAAAATTAGGCAGCAATGCTAAAAATGACTACAAAACCAAGCTTCTGCTTTATCTGGCAAGCCGTTTGAAGTGGGACTCTCCTCAAGATGGGCAATACTTAGCAATCTCTAAGCAATATCTGTTTAAAAACCTTGACCTTCTGGGGAGTAATTCCTCTCGCAATAATCAAATCTTTTGGCGCACAGTTGAGGAATTGCAGCAGGAGGGATACATTCTTGGGGCGCAAGAACTACCCGGTAAACGAAAAACCCCTAGCATTCAGTTTCAAATCAACCCTGAACGATTGCGATCGAATATCCATTTGTGATGTCAGGACTTTTGCTAATTAATATCAATTTGGCTTAAGGATCTAGCGAATGAATTCGCAGCTATAGGAGCAAAATTGCCGACGCGGGTTACAGAGAACCTCAATGCATCGAGTCTGAGAGATGGACTTCGATCAGATAGGCGCGAAATTATTTAATTCACGTTCCTTGACATAAAGCAACCGAGGGGTTGATTAGGACGGGGTGTAGAGGTGGAACCCTTGGCTGGGGGGCAACCCCCACACCCCTATATTAACTGTCGCGACAGTCGCTATATATAAGTGAACCCTTCATCGGCTAAAGCTTTAAGCAATAGAGCGGTTAAGCCAGTCCTCAAAACGGGTCGAACCAATGTGCGAGTTGCCCTGAGGAACGAGAGATTGCTCGTCTAATGTCGCTCCAAAGTAACGGGCGTGGCTCTCTGCAATTACCTGACGGGTGTCGTGATTTGCACTTAAGAAGCAACTAATGAGTGCATCGAAACGCAGCCGATCGGGACCTGCTAGCTCAACAATGCCGTTTACGGGTTCTCCAAGTGCAATATCAACCAGCGCATCAGCAACATCATCTGATAACACGGGCTGTATCAAGGCCGTGGGCAAGCGAACTGTTTGCCCATCAGTAGCTGACTGGGCGATCGCCCCAATGAACTCGAAGAACTGGGTAGCTCGGAGGATCGTATAGGGTATCCCTCCCGACTTGATCAGGTTCTCCTGAGCGACTTTTGCCCGCATATAGCCACTATCGGGGAGGCGATCGGCTCCAACAATCGACAGTGCGATGTGATGACCCACACCCGCGATCGCCCCTGCTGCCAGCAGATTCTTGGATGACTGCTCAAAGAACTCTAGCACGGCTGAATCCTCGAAGGAGGGTGAATTTGTCACATCGACCACAACTTGAGCACCCATCAGCACCTCATCCAGTCCTTCTCCTGTAACAGCATTGATACCCGAAGAGGGAGATGCGGCTATTGCCTCATGTTTGCGCTCACGCAATCGGCTCACGAGTTTTTTGCCGATTAGCCCATTGCCACCGATGACAACAATTTTCACGACAGAGCCTCCCATAATTCAGGGCAAACTGAATTAATCTGATTGCAGATGTTTCTTCAGTTCAGCAGCTGCCTGGACGAATAGAGAACGGGTTTCCGGAAGATTTGCTAAACCGTTGAGCAGTCCAAAGTCATGAATCATACCGTTGTAACGCACGGTTGTCACGGCGACTCCGGCTTCATCCAGCTTGCGTCCATAGGCTTCGCCTTCATCATGTAAAATATCATTTTCTGCAATTTGAATTAACGCTGGCGGTAAACCTTTTAACTGCTCAACCGTTGCCTGTAAAGGAGAAGCATAAATATCTTTGCGCTTTTCTGGATCAGCAATGTACATGTCATACATCCACTTCATCGTTGGCGTGGTCAAGAAACGCTGATCACCAAATTGATGATAAGAATTTGTTTCAAAATTTGCGTCTACGATTGGCCACATCAGAATTTGCAGCTTAATGTGTGGTCCCCCGTTCGCTTTTGCCATCAACGTGGTGACAGCCGTCATATTTCCGCCGACGCTATTACCAACAACAGCTAGGTTTTTGCCATTCACCCCAATCTCTTCACCATGTTCAGCAACCCATTTAGTTGCCGCGTAAATCTCATTGATCGCTTGTGGATACTGAGCATCTGGAGTGCGCGTGTAGTTAACAAAGACGGCTGCAAACCCTGAAAGTACGACGAGATCGCGAACCATGCGCTGGTGTGTTGGGTAATCTCCCAGCACCCAACCACCGCCATGAATGAAGATGAAAACAGGAAGGATGCCTTTGACTCCTTCGGGTCGCACAATATTGAGTGTAATCGGATAACCGTCAGCGGTAATGGTTTTCTCTGACTCTTCAATGCCTGAAAGGTCTACTGGAACAGAAGCCTGGGCATCTACCAGGACTTGACGAGCTTCAAGTGGCGTGAGTTTTTCTAGAGCCACACCGGCGGCATTTAGCTCCTTCAAAAAAGCCTTCGTTTCTTTGGAAAGACGCGGATCAGTCGCAACGTCCAAAATTCCCACGGATGGTGAGTTTAATTGAGCAACCATGATGTTCTCCTTGTGTTGATGGTGGTCATTAATCTGTTGGAGTAGCGAAGCTGTTTGACGTAATAGTTTTGGTTGATGTGCAATGACTGTGGAATTACAATGACGAGACATTGTGTTCCAGGTGAAGTTAGTTTTTACTGAGGGTTGATGTAGTGTTCTTGCTTTAATGTAAGGAATTCAATCAAACTTGTAGTCCACTTGTGGTCTTTAGTTTAAGCAATCGATTGATCACTCATGGGGTGATCTAAAGTACGGGTTTGCTTCAAACTTAAGTTTGAAATGAATGCTTGATTCGTTATCTATAGCGGTACCCGCTTGGATGAAGTATGGGGTGTGGGAGGGGAACTCTATAACAAAGGAGATCAGGCGGTTTCCCTGGCTGGTAATAAATTCCCATATCCACATCTGACTGTAAGGTATGGTTGCCTCTTGCCCTTGAACCACCCAACGCGGTTGCTTTGCAGTTGCGCTTCGCACTAAACACCACAATCCCTTCAACGAACCCCTGCTTGGGAGCGAAGCCCCCAAACCCCCCATATTGCAAAACTTTGTGTTCGCAACACTAGTAGGTATGAGGTGGGTTTCTCAGGCACTATGAGGAATAAGGTAGCATCATCAATAGAACCAAGAATGACAGTGCTACCTCTACAGCGTTTTACAACAGGGAGCACGTCCAACTCCGCTCTCTTGATATTGATCATGCAGCAAACTGAAGCACTTCAAGGAGTCATTGAACGCATTACCTTCCACTCAGAGGAATCCGGCTACACGGTGGCACGGCTCAAAGCTCCTCGTACCAGTGAACTCATTACCATTGTTGGTAACTTTGCCAACGTTCAGGCAGGGCAAACGCTGCAAATGCAGGGAACTTGGCGGGAGCATCCCCAATATGGGCAGCAGTTTCAGGTCACCCAATATCGGGAAACCAAACCGGCTACGCTTACTGGCATTGAGAAGTATTTAGGGAGCGGGCTAATCAAAGGCGTTGGTCCGGTCACAGCTAAACGAATTGTGGCTCATTTTGGACTAGAAACCCTCGATATCATTGAAAACCAAATTGAGCGGCTGGTCGAAGTTCCTGGTATTGCTCAAAAGCGGGTCAAGATGATCCAGACCACCTGGCAGACGCAAAAGGCAATCAAAGAGGTCATGCTGTTTCTGCAAGGGCATGGTGTTTCCACAACCTATGCTGTCAAGATCTACAAGCAATACGGTGACGAGTCGATTGAGGTTGTGACAGCCAATCCCTATCGCCTTGCTACCGATGTCTATGGAATTGGCTTTGTCACGGCTGATGCGATCGCCCGTAACCTGGGAATCCACCCTACTTCTGAATTTCGTTACCGAGCCGGGATTTTGCATGTTTTAGGTGAAGCGTCTGAGGATGGGCATTGCTTTTTGCCTCAGTCAGAGTTGGTTGAGCGCACCGTCAACCGATTAGCACTGCCTGACCATCGAATTGCACCCGAAGACATTGTTGCATTAACAACAGCGATGTCAGTCGATGAGCAATTGATCATGCAGGGTGGACCGGGCGATTTTCAAGGGCAATTTCTGTGTTATTCTCCGCCATTTTTCCACTCGGAGCAGGGGCTCGCTCATCGCGTGAAGTCTCTGTTAAATCAACCCGTCACGGTGGATGTGGAACGAGTAGAACGGTGGATCGATCGCTTCACCGACAGATACGGTCTACAACTCTCCGATCAGCAGCGACAAGCGGTGATTATGGCAGCCTCGCATCGAGTGCTGATCCTCACAGGTGGCCCTGGCGTTGGAAAATCCTTTACCTGCAAGACCATTGTGGCGTTGTGGAAAGCGATGGGAAAGACAATAGCTCTGGCTTCTCCCACCGGGCGAGCGGCTCAACGCCTGAGTGAATTAACCGGGCAAGAAGCGAAAACGATTCACCGATTGCTGGAGTTTGACCCCAAGCAAATGAAGTTTAAGCGCGATGGGGATAACCCCATTCCAGCCGATGCGATCGTGGTTGATGAGTCTTCCATGCTCGACCTGTTTTTGGCTAACTCTCTCTTTAAGGCGATCGCCCCAGATGCCCATTTGCTTCTGGTGGGTGACATTGACCAATTGCCAAGTGTAGGACCAGGAGCGATATTACAAGATTTGATTAGTTCTGAACTGATCCCGGTAATTCGGCTGACCCAGGTTTTTCGGCAAGCTCAACAGTCTGCTATTGTCACCAATGCCCATCGCATCAATCAAGGGGAATTTCCCAAGCTTGAGAAGATTTCAGATACCCCCAAAACCGATTTTCTTTGGTTTAATGTCGAGGAGCCAGAACATGGTGTTGCAGGCATTCGAGATATTGTGACCCATCTGATTCCAAAACTGGGCTTTGATCCTGCCAAAGATTTGCAGGTGCTTTGTCCCATGACCAAAGGAGAAGTTGGAACCCGCAGTCTTAACCAGACGTTACAACAACTCATTAATCCGCCTCATCCGAGTAAAGCAGAACTGGTCAGAGGGGGTATGACTTTGCGAGTAGGCGATCGCATTCTCCAGCAGAAAAATGATTACAACCGAGAAGTGTTTAATGGCGACTTGGGCGTGATTACAGCTATTGACGTTGAGGAGCAGGAAGTGAAGGCGCAATTTGGCGATCGAAGTGTCACTTACGATTACGCTGACCTTAATGAAATCACCTTAGCGTTTGCGACGACCATTCATAAATCACAAGGGAGTGAGTATCCGGTGGTGATTTTGCCTGTCTTTATGACGCACTACGTCATGTTGTCGCGCAACTTGATCTACACAGGAGTTACCCGCGCCCGAAAGCTTGTGGTTTTGGTCGGAGGACACAAAGCGATCGCTATGGCTGTAAAACAAGTGAAAGATCAACAACGCTACACGCTTTTGGCCCATCGCTTGAAGCTGAATGCAGGGTAATGCAGAACGATTCTAGATTCCGCACGGAGAGTGCAGGGACAGGCGATGGTTTAATCTCCAAAAGGGTTTGTGGTTAATCGGCAGCTTGAAAAGCAGAACGTCAAGCTCTACCTTTGAGTAACTTAAAACAGATGCTGAACTAGCGATCGCTATCTGTTTACCCAATTATGGGTGTGGGGACTGACCCCAGCGAATGAATTCGCGGCTATTGGGGCGAAGTCCGCTACGCGGACTGAGGTCTTGTTCTGGTAGCGTTCGACTGAGCTCACGCCGAAGTCTGCGGTTTTAACTGCTGCTCCCCTAACCGTCAGATGCACCCCCAAATTATGTCTACTCAACGATGAGTGTAGACGAGCCAGAGCAGTTATAATTAGTACAAACTTACTCTTCACTGTGACAGATAATCGACCGTGAAGTGCGCCAACGGATGAGGGAGAATGCACTTGCATTCCAGCAATCCATTGAACGATTGGACATTTCAACCTGTTGATTGCCTGAGGCTGTGAAGAGATTTCGACGGTCTAGCTATGCCTAACCTACTTTTGATTGAGTCTCCTGGAAAAATTGCCAAGCTGAAGCAGATTCTCGGCAACGGATGGATTGTCAAAGCAAGTATGGGGCACGTGCGCGAGCTAGCCGATGAAGGGGAGGATGCGCTCGGCTTCCAGTTTACCGGGACGACCGTGCAATGTCGCTATGTGCCTCGCGATGCCAAAGCTAAGAAGGTACTAACGGATTTGAGGCAAGCCGTTAAGCAGGCTGACCGTGTTCTGATCGGATGCGATGAAGACCGGGAAGGCGAAGTTATCAGTTGGCATTTGGCACAGGAGTTACGGCTGAAAAATCCTCAACGGGTGGTCTACCACGAAATTACGCCGCAGGCAGTTAGACAGGCGATCGCCCATCCGCGTCCGTTGGATGACAATTTGATTGCAGCAGGGAGAGCACGAGACTGTCTTGATAAACTGGTGGGCTACAAAGGTAGCAAGTATGTTGTCTGGAAACTCAACATCGGCGCGAAGTCGATGGGGCGAGTCCAAAGCGCAACACTGCATCTGCTGTGTCAGCGAGAACGAGAGATTCAAGCCTTTCAGCCGCACGATTTCTGGTCGGTTTGGGTGGACTATGCGGAAGGATTTCGTGCTTTTTATCGAGTCAAGCTGAATGCCACTGCCCAGGCAGGCGGTGTAGAAACCGCAGATGATACGGGGGAATCAACGGCGGCTCCTGAATCGGATCAAGTTCTATCACAAGCTGAAGCCGATCGATTAGTGGCGATCGCCCAAACCCACCCGCATCAGGTTGTTTCAACTGAGGGCAAGATTGCGCATCAGTCGCCGCCGCCACCCTTTACAACCTCTACTCTGCAACAGGTAGCAGGCGCGAAGTTACGGTTTAGCCCCGATAAAACGATGCAGGTTGCTCAATCCCTCTACGAAAAGGGATTGATTACCTATATGCGAACAGACAGCGTGAGCTTAAGTCCTGAGTTCTGTCAGACCGTGCGTCAATGGCTAGAAGCCCGCGATCCAGACAACGTTCCCAAACGTGCGACACAGCACCGCAGTCGCAAAGAAGCCCAGGAGGCCCATGAAGCGATTCGCCCGACCGATGTTCATCGCCCTTCCACGCAACTCAGAACCGAGCTATCAGGGGATGAGTTTGACCTGTACGTTCTCATTTGGAAACGAGCGGTTGCATCTCAGTGCAACTCTGCTCGCTTAAGGAAAACACGAGTCATTACTCGATCAGGACCACTTTACTGGGAAGCCAGAGGACAGGTTGTCGAGTTTCCTGGCTACACGCGCTACTGGCAAAACCTTCAGGCAGATGCCCAATTGCCCCTCCTCACACCTGAACAAGCACTGACGCTGGAGCGATCGCAAGCAGATAAAAAGCAAACTCAGCCACCACCTCGCTACTCCGAGCCGAAGCTGGTACAACTGATGGAGCGCAAGGGTATTGGACGACCCTCCACCTATGCCCCCACGATAAAAACCTTAAAGCAGCGCGACTATGTGCATCTGCATCAGGGCAAGCTTCAGCCGACCAAATTGGGTTTATCGTTGGATGCTGCTCTGGAAAAGCTGCTGACCAAACTGGTTGATCCCGTGTTTACGGCTGAGATGGAACAGGCACTCGATCGCATCGCGCAAGGGGAGATTGGCTGGGAAGAATGGCTGCTGAACTGGAACCAGGGTTACTTTATGCCCGCACTGGATCAGGCGCAAAAGTTGATGATGCAGCACATGGCAGACTCTACACATAGCCAACCTGTCGCGTTAACCGATGTTCCCTGTCCTCAGTGTCAGCATGAGATGGCACGAATTCCCAGTCGCAAGCTGACGAAGGGATTTTTCCTGAAATGCCAGCAATGCGACGACTCAGTTCTGTTTTGGAGTGAGCAAACTCAGCAGTGGGAGCAACCCCGGCGTAAGGCGGTGTCTGACTCGGCAGGGTCTTCCGGGAAACTGACTTCCTATCCCTGCCCCGTTTGTCGTCAGCCGCTAGAAGAATACACCTATCAGAAGGATGGACAGCAAAAGGTGATGCTGCGTTGTCGCGATCGCACAAAGCGACAAGAGAGTAAACACAAGGATGCCGTGTATTTCTATACGGCTAAAGGAAGCTTCTGGAGTCCCAAATTTGGCGATTTGAATACAACACCCGAACGATCAGCAACAGACTAGCAGGCGACTATTGCCCTAATTCCATTCACTGAGCGTGTAAAGCAATCAAAATCACAAAGGTAACAGATATCATACCAATTTGAATTGGCTTCGCTGCACATGATTCCGTAAGGGCGTTTCGCGAAACGCCCCTACCCAGTGATCTGCCACAATCAAACATTAAATCGGTATCACTTTGAAACGAATGTTGTAGAAATGCGATCGCACGAAACCAACGTACTGCAATCCAATCAATTCATTGCGTTAAAATCTTTAATCGGTGCAGCTTTACGATGAGTTTTCGACCCTGATACCTCACCCATCGGAAACATACGAGACATCAACGCATCCCAGGCGCGATCGGGTAACAAACGGCGAACCCAGAAGAAAATCTTTCCGCCTAACCCAACTTTGTAACGAGTCTGAGGACGACGAACCAGAGACGCTTGCACAATCACCTGAGCCACATCTTCTGGAGTTAGAATGCCCCAGGCATTTCCCCCAAACATCTGCTGAACTTGCGCCTCAATGTTTTGTTTGAACGCTGCATAGGGGCTATCACTTCCCGTTTGAGGCATCAACGCATAAAGCTTCTCGACAAAAGGCGTTCGGACTCCGGTTGGTTGAATTAAGATCACCTCCACTCCAAAAGGTTGAACCTCGTAGCGTAAGGCATCTGTGAAGGATTCAACGGCATACTTGCTGGCATGATAAGCACCATTGCCAGGGGTTGTGAAGGTTCCACCAATCGAACCCACGTTGATAATCCGCCCATAGCCTTGCGATCGCATCCCTGGCAGCACCAGTTGACACATCCGCAGTAAGCCAAACACATTAGTTTCAAACTGACAGCGAATCTCCTCCATCGTCAACTCTTCTAAGGGACCAATCTGGTTGTAGCCCGCATTGTTGACCAGTACAGAAATAGCACCGTGCTTTGCCTCGATTGATCGCACAGCGGCAAGCATTGACGCTTCACTCGTAAGATCGAGTTGAAGAACATGGCACCCTTTTGCGACCAAATCACTTAATGTTTGTGGATTTCGAGCGGTTGCATAGGTGATGAACCCGGCTGATTTGAGGGCGATCGCCTGCGGATCGAGTTACTTAGGGAATACTCTTACCTTTTACAAGTTGTTTTATTCCCTAAGACGAGTGTGAATGTGCAAATGAATAGCCTAAATCCCTGAGTTTATACGAGACAAACGTTCTGGGCTGCAAAGGTAGGATATTGCTGCTCAGCTATCGGTTAATCCTTTAGAATTAGCTTGCAAGCTTTGTAGTAGTTGACATGGAAGAATACTTAAGAGCCAGTGAAGTTATTGATTGGCATCATCCTGAAATTATCGAGCTTGCAAAACAAATTGCATCAGGGCATGAAACATCAAGGGCGATCGCAAAAGCGTGCTTCGAGTGGGTACGAGATGAAATTCGTCATAGCTTTGATTACCAAATGAACCCCGTGACTTGTCGCGCTTCTGATGTTCTTAAATACAAAACAGGTTATTGCTATGCTAAGAGCCATTTGCTGGCAGCATTACTACGAGCAAACCAGATTCCAGCAGGATTTTGTTATCAGCGATTAAGTATTGATGATAAGGGTGCTCCCTACAGCCTACATGGTTTCAATGCTATCTATTTACCTGAAATTGGTTGGTATCGAGTTGATGCAAGAGGTAATAAAGACGGTGTGAACGCTCAATTTTCTCCTCCACAGGAACAGTTAGCGTTTAAGATTCAGTTTCCTGAAGAGGCGGATTTTCATGCAATTCTTTCTGAGCCACTTCAGATTGTCGTAGAGGCGTTACAAGCACAAGCTACATGGGATGATATGCTCCGTTATCTTCCAGATCTTGCTTTAGAGTCTGCAAAGAATTACGGTCTTGTGACAAATAACGAGTATGCGCCAGCTAGCTAACAACTCCAATGCACAACCGACTGTTGAGTGGTTATTTGTTGTGTCTTCGAAGTTGTCTGCGGTAGGCGATTGGAACTTTGATGCAGCAAAAATCATAGATTGAGCGTCCATTGAAATCTAATTTACTTATGAATAAAGGTTGTGTCGCAAAAAACAGCCAATGGTCAGGTAGACAGGCTCAGTTCTAACTTCTTTTCCTGCAATGTCTACAGCTTGTTTCAATGGCGGTACTTTGTCCTGAAATCATCCTGCTGAATGTGCGCTGGTATGGTCGATACGCCTTCTATCGGGAGCGTGAAAAGATGATGCAAGAGCGAGGGGTGAAAGTCGATCACTGCCTTAATTTCTCCTCAACCCTTTTGAGATAGTTGAGCAATGACTCGGTTTGCAACGCTTCTCGTTTTTACCTTCCTGTACCTCCTTGGATAGAGAGAACAAAACTACTCAGGTGGTATAGCTAATGAATGCAATTTAAGAGTAGGGTTTCTATGTCTGCAATTGAGCAGTCAAAGCTGGCAGCCTTGATACGCGAAACGCGACAGTGGCTTGACCTCTCACAGGTCAAATTTGCCGAAAAGCGGGGTGTTTCCTTTCAACGTGTGAATTGTTGGGAGCAGGGACGCACAAAGCCTATGCCAATCGCATTGAAGCAGATCGAACTGCTACTACAGCAGATGGGGGAACAGGGCGCAAACTTTCTTGCTCAATATTTATAGGAAGCCGCAGCGATGACAGGTTCAGTGCAGGACAAGGCGGTTAACTCAATTTTTGCGAATCGTGGCGCAATGGGTGAGTTGATGGAATCGCTCGATTGGTCACAAACACCCGTCGGGTCAGTACAGTCCTGGTCACAAAGTCTCAAATCGCTGGTCAAGACATTACTCACCTCGCGCTATCCAATGGTGTTGACTTGGGGAGGTGAGTTCACGCAGTTCTACAACGATGCTTACTCTCAGTTAATTGGGGATAAGCATCCAGCCGCCCTAGGAACAGACATCCGAGAAACCCTGGCAGAAGCCTGGGATACGCTTGGTCCAATGATTCAGCGGGTAATGGCAACAGGGGTCGCAAACTGGACTCCGGCACTGCCGCTGGTTCTAGAACGGGCTGGGTATCGAGAAGAATCCTACTTTAGCGTGTCGCACGCCCCTGCTGAAGATGATGATGGGCAGATTGTGGGTATGTTGGCAGTCTGTAGCGAGGTGACGCAGCAAGTTTTAGGAGAACGGCGACTCCGACTGTTACGAGATCTGGCTGCTCAAACAGGTGAAACGCGCAGTGTGCAAGACACTTGCCAGGATTTAATGATGGCGATCGCCGCTCATCCCTTAGACGTTCCGTTTGCCCTGCTTTATTTACGAGAGCCAGACGGCAGGACGCTTACCCTGCAAGGAACAGTGGGTTTAACCGTAGACGACCAGCTTTGCCCCCATTCGATCGATTTAGCGACTGCTTCAGCGACAACTCGCCCGCTCTGGTCGTTTGCATCAGTGGTGACTGGTGAAACTGTTTTAGCAGAAGCTTTGGATCAGCACATGATAGTGTCTGGAGGCCCCTGGAATGAACCAGTTCATACCGCGCTGATGATGCCGATCGCCTCCTCTGGTAAAGCTGCAACGCTAGGCGTATTGGTGGCTGGCGTGAACCCCAACCGAGCACTGGATGAGGGCTATCGATCGTTCTATGAGTTGTTAGTCGGACAGGTTTCCGTATCGATTCGCAATGCTCAGGCGTATGAGGAAGAACGCCGTCGTGCCGAAATGTTAGCTGAACTCGATCGAGCAAAGACAGCCTTCTTCTCGAATGTCAGCCACGAGTTTCGTACCCCTCTGACGTTGATGCTCAATCCTCTGAAGGAGGTGCTGCAAAGTAACCAGTTGCCACTCGCCGAACGAGAGAAAATCACGATCGCCCAACGCAATGCCCAGCGGCTACTCAAGCTCGTTAATACCCTGCTTGACTTTTCACGAATTGAAGCCGGACGGGCACAAGCCTATTTAGAACCCACGGATCTTGCCGCCTATACCGTTGAATTAACCAGTCTATTTCAGTCTGCCATTGAGCAAGCCGGACTGCGATTGATCGTAGATTGTCCCCCTTTGCCACAACCCGTGTCTGTAGATCGCGATATGTGGGAGAAGATTGTGCTGAATCTACTCTCAAATGCGTTTAAGTTCACCTTTAAGGGAGAGATTCGGGTGAGTCTGAGAGTGGAAGAGCGGGAGAGTGGAGGAGTGGAGGAGTACTCCTCTGCCCCTCTACCCCTCTACCCCTGCGTCATCCTTGAAGTCCAGGACACAGGTACAGGTATTCCGACTGCCGATCTGCCCCGGTTATTTGAGCGATTTCATCGTGTTGCAGGCGCACAGGGACGTACGTTTGAAGGTACAGGAATTGGGCTATCGCTGGTACAAGAACTGGTGCATCTACACAATGGCGCGATCGCCGTTGAGAGTACCCTGGGTCAGGGCAGTACGTTTCGAGTCCAGTTGCCGATGAACCCAACGACGACTGTTGCCGGACACAGCGTTGGTATAGCCTCGGCTTTGGAGAATCACTACCGCGACAATCAGACTCAACCAGCGGATAGTGCAGCCCTGTATGTGCAAGAGGCATCAAGCTGGCTACCAGAGGATGTGAGTAGAGGAGTAGAGGAGAGGAGGAGTGAGCAAGTGCAGTCTCCCTCTCCTCCTCTCCTCCTCTCCCCCTTCGCCTCAGATTCCTCTCCCGCTCGCATCTTCCTCATTGATGACAATGCCGATATGCGGAACTATCTACACCGCATCTTGAGCAAGTTTTATCAAGTCGAGGTGTTTACTGAAGGATCAGCCGCACTTGATGCTGCTCGCGCTGTAACGCCCGATTTGGTTCTTAGCGATGTGATGATGCCGGGGATGGACGGGTTTGAGTTACTCAAGCAGTTGCGACGCGACCCTCAAACCCGCGAGATTCCCATTCTGCTGCTGTCTGCCCGTGCCGGAGAAGAAGCGGCAGTGGAAGGGCTAAATGCTGGAGCCGATGACTACCTGGTTAAGCCCTTTAGTGCCCGCGAACTGTTGGCACGAGTCGCTGTGAATGTGGAGTTGGGGCGATCGCGTCAAGCGGCGGCTCGTCGTCGCCTGGATCAGGTCTTGTCTTCTGTCTCTGATTTCATCTACACCTTTGATTTGGCAGGGCGGTTTACCTATGCCAACCAACCATTGCTGGATCTCTGGCAAAAACCATTGGCAGAAATTGTCGGTAAGAACTTTTTTGACCTCGACTACCCACCCGACTTAGCCGATCGCCTTCAGCAGCAAATTCAACACGTTATCACCACGCGCCAACCGCTCAAAGATGAAACACCTTACACCAGTGCTTCGGGTACAAGCTTCTATGAATACATTTTCGTGCCGCTGATTGATACAGATGGCGCAGTCGAAGCCGTTGCAGGTACGGGGCGGGATATCAGCGATCGCAAACGAGCAGAAGCTGCATTGCGCGAAAGCGAGCAGCAGTTCCGCACCCTGACCACGACAATTCCCCAATTGATTTGGACGGCAACGCCTGACGGCAACGTAGACTATCTGAGTCAGCAGTGGGTAGACTACATCGGGTTGCCGCCAGAACAGCTTTATGACTGGCAGTGGCAGGATGTCGTTCATCCAGAAGATCTGCCAAACACGGTGCGCGATTGGGGACGTAGCCTGGAAACGGGTGAACCTGTGGATATTAAACATCGTTTCCGCTTCCGCACGGGGGAATGGCGTTGGCAGTTGGTGCGCGGCACTCCCATTAAAGATGAGACTGGGCAGGTTACAAAGTGGGTGGGAACCTGCACCGACATCCAGAGTGAGATTGATGCTCAAGCCATAATTCAGGCGACCAATGATCGGCTAAAACTGCTTTCTGAGATGACTAACGAGTTGTTGTTAAATGAAAATCCCCAATCGTTTCTCAGTACCTTATTTCAAAAGTTATCGGCACACCTCAACTTAGAGATTTATGTCAATTATCTGTTACAGGAAGATAGACAACGGCTACGGCTCATCGCACATAGCGGTCTTTCCACCGAAGTTGCATCAGCGGTTGAATTTTTAGACCTGGGGCAAGCAGTGTGCGGCTATGTGGTTCAACAGCGAGAAGCGGCGGTCATTGAACATGCGCTGGAGTCTTCAAGTTTTCTGGCGGCTCCATTACAGACCATTGGCATCAGGGCTTACGCCAGTTACCCATTGATGGTGAACCATCAGGCAATCGGGACGCTTGGTTTTGGCACTCGCATTCGCGATCGCTTCTTACCAGAAGAACTGGAACTGATGCAGACGGTCTGCGATCAGGTGTCAACGGCTTTGCAGCGATCACGACTGATTAAGGCACTTCAGCAAAGAGCCGAAGAACTGGCTCAAGCCAACCGGATTAAAGATGAATTTTTGGCTGTCCTTTCCCATGAACTGCGATCGCCCCTGAATCCCATCCTGGGTTGGACTCAATTACTCCAGAGCGGCAAACTCGATGCTGTCCGTCAAAGCGAAGCCTTGAACACGATCGAACGGAACGCTAAACTCCAGACGCAACTGATCGAAGACTTGCTCGATATCTCCCGCATCATGCAAGGCAAACTCTCGCTCACGGTAGCTCCCGTTAGTTTGACCTTTGTGATTTCTGCCGCCCTAGAAACCGTGCGATTGGCCGCAGAAGCCAAAAATATTGGGATCATTCTGAATCTCGCTCCAGAGGTTGCCTCCGTTTCTGGAGATGCCGCCCGTTTGCAGCAAGTCGTGTGGAATTTGCTCAGCAATGCTGTCAAATTCACACCCCGTGGTGGGCAAGTGACCGTTGAACTCAAGCAAATGGGTCAACTCGCGCAAATTCGAGTCATCGATACGGGCAAAGGCATTAATCCACAGTTTTTGCCGCATATGTTTGAGTATTTTCGGCAAGAAGATGGCTCAACCACCCGCAAGTTTGGTGGATTGGGCTTAGGGTTGGCGATCGCCCGTCAAATTGTCGAAATGCACGGAGGAACTGTGTGGGCAGAGAGCCAGGGTGAAGGGCAAGGTGCAACCTTTATCCTGCAATTGCCATTGTTAGAGAGTAGGGCATCGGGAATAGAGAGTAGGGAAAATCCTCCTGGCTTTCCACTCTCCACTCCCCACTCCCCACTCACTGGATTGCACATTCTGCTGGTCGATGATGAGCTAGATACTCGTGAATTTCAAGCATTTGTGCTGAAACAAGGTGGCGCAAAAGTAACAGCGGTTGCTTCCGCGTTCGAGGCATTACAAACTTTGAATCAGTTCACGCCTGATATCTTAGTGAGTGACATTGGTATGCCAGGAATGGATGGCTATATGCTGATGCAGCAGATTCGCTCGCGTCTGTCCAACCAAGGAAAAACAACTTCAAAGGGAGATTTGTTATTAAAGGCAATTGCCCTGACAGCTTATGCCGCAGAGGTTGATCAGCAACGAGCACTGCAAGCAGGATTTCAAGCTCACCTCACCAAACCTGTAGAACCAGAGACGTTGGTGCAAACGATCGCTCGTCTATGTGGGGGGTGAATCAGGGTAGCTGTAATTGAGTGCCAATAATTTAGATTCTTGGGTGTCGGACTATGGACAATGATTTTAGTAACGCTCCGTCTAATTTATCCTCTGAGGTGTGGCTGCCCTTACCCGTCGCAGAGTGGCAAGATACGAATGAAACGCTTCATCTATGGACTCAAATTATCGGCAAGATTCGATTAGCACTTGCGCCTAAAGTCAATCACTGGTGGCATTCGACGCTCTATGTCACACCACGAGGACTCACCACTTCAGCTATTCCTTATGGAACTCGGATATTTCAAATCACCTTTGATTTTCTCAATCATCAGTTGCTTATTGAAACCAGTGATGGAATCACCAAAGCGATCGCACTGATGCCCCGCTCCGTTGCTGATTTTTATCAAGCAGTAATGAGTACCCTAGAAGATATTGGAATTGAGGTGAAGCTTTGGACGATACCTCAGGAAGTGACGGATCCCATTCCCTTTGAGCAAGATATCCAACACACTGCTTATGATGATGAGTGTGCTCAGAGATTTTGGCGAATTCTCGTGCAGTGCGATCGGTTACTGACGATTTTCCGCGCTCGTTATGCAGGGAAGTGTAGCCCAGTCCATTTCTTCTGGGGTAGCTTTGACCTGGCAGTGACTCGCTTCTCTGGACGACGTGCGCCAGACCATCCCGGTGGTGTTCCAGGGATGGCAGATTGGGTGACGCGAGAGGCTTACTCCCATGAGGTGAGCAGTTGTGGGTTCTGGTTTGGCAAAGGCTCGATCGAAGCGTTGTTCTACGCCTATGCCTATCCAACTCCCGAAGGGTTCAAAGACTACCCAGTGCAACCCCAGGAGGCATTCTTCAGTCCAGAAATGCAAGAGTTCGTTTTGCCCTACGAAGCAGTCAGGCAGGCAAGTAATTCAGATGCAATGGTGCTGTCATTCTTGCAAAGCACTTACGAAGCAGCCGCGAATTTAGGACATTGGGATCGCGCTGCCCTGGAATATAGTCCGGTGCTAAAACTTTAAATTTTCTGTGCTTTGAATTGATAGCCGAGTTTGTGATTCAGTAGTTGGGCAAGTGCCGCAGACTACGAAACATCCATTGCAAATTCCATCAGACCTACTCATACCAATTTAATCTCTTTGGGTAAATTCCCCGCCCCTTGGGGCGGAATACCTGCCGGGGCTTGCCCCGTGGG
The DNA here is from genome assembly GCF_014697545.1 of Oscillatoria sp. FACHB-1407. GTDB lineage: Bacteria > Cyanobacteriota > Cyanobacteriia > Elainellales > Elainellaceae > FACHB-1407. Next base: position 18,606 of record NZ_JACJSA010000039.1, read on the forward strand.
TTCATTCCTTGATTGACTGAACACTACACCCCTTTAAACAAAATTGATGGGTTGACGAAGTATGTTTCATGTTTATTCTTCAAGTAGGCCATATATTTTGATGGTTTGGTCTGCGTCATAACTTACGACCCACGCCGATTGGAACTGAGACAAATGGCTCGAATGGGTGACGAGTTTTCTGATAACGTGCGCATCTCTTGATTAACCTCAGATCCCAGAGAATAATTGCATTTGCGTCATTGTAATAAGCAAGCACTTTACTATCAGGAGTCATTGCTGTAGGAGGGCATCCTGGGAAAGCGTAAAGAATTTGATCTGTATAAAGACCCTAAACTTTGACTGACTTGTCTCGAATCCCACTGACGATACAACGTCCATTGGAAGTATTGGCGATCGCCCTTGAGCGAAATAATTACGTTAGCGTTTGGGATATTCCAACCCAGCAGATGTTGGGACGTTTTCCACATATCCGAGGTCACTATAGCGAATGTCGCTTTGAAACGCACTTTCTCAGCCAGGATCGAACGAAACTGGCAGGTCTAGGAGAGTTGGGAAAATTTTTGTCTGGGATGTGACAACGGCAGCACTGCTGCATTCGTTTCAGGTCGATAATCTTTAATTCTCTCAGAGTAGCTCATGACTCCTCGAGAACTGATTCAACGTTATACCGGAGGTGAACAGGATTTTACAGGAATTGAACTTCAGAAAAGTAGCAACTGACAAGGTGCCGAATTACACTGTGTTACTTGATATCCTATTTGAGCCTGCACATCTCGCCTCTGTCCCATCAAATGGGGCTACGGCGATAACGGCTTCAAAGGTTTATGAAGCTTGCAACTGATTTGCAAATCGAGCCGGTTTTACGACTCAGTCACATCAATGCCTAATAGGCTTTAAGCATTGAATCTTGAATCACCTTAAGAAACTCATGAAGTACTAGAGAGGTATCATCCTTTCGCCAGATCACTGACATTTCAACATCAAATGTTTTCTCTTGCAGAGGACGATAGATAACACCAGTCCGTTGTAGCTGTTGGGTTGAGATTGGCACTAAAGCAACACCAACCCTGGCTGCAACCAAACTCAACACCGTTTGTAACCACATTGCTTCATGGGCGACATGAGGTTCAAATCCAGCACGTTGACAAAGACCGATAATTTTGTGATAGAAGCCAGGACCTAACTGGCGAGGAGGCAAAATAAACGATTCATGAGCCAAGGCTTTCAAGGAAACGCGATCGCACATTGACAAGGGATGAAACTCATGGAGTGCAACAATTAACGGCTCCTTCGTGACAGAACGATATTCAATATTGGTGCTATCAAGTTGGTGCAGATAGACAAACCCTGCATCAATTTTGTTGGCTTGCAAACTCTGAATCTGTTGAAAAGAATTCAATTCATGAAGAACTAATTCAATGTCGGGAAAACGTTCGCGGAACACCCGGAGAATGTCAATTAATATGCTTTGGGTAGCGGCATTGCTAAAGGCAATACTAAGCCGTCCAATTTCACCTCGACCTGCCCGTTGAGCAGATCTTACAGCTTGATCAACCTGACCTAAGATTGTGGTTACTTCCTTGAGAAAGATTTGACCTGCATTAGTAAGCTGCAACGGTCGTTTATTTCGCTCTAAAAGTTGTACACCCAGTTCATCTTCTAAGTCTCGAATTTGTTGGCTCAGGGGGGGTTGAGCAATGTGAAGCCGTTTTGCTGCCTGACTGAAATTTAATTCCTCAGCTACAGCTAAGAAATAACGGAGATGACGAAGTTCCATCCGAATGCACCTAAAAGTGAGTTGCGTTAGAGGAAACAAAACCTTAATTCAGTAGCGATCGCAACATTTTCCGTTTTTATTAAGAATCCCTGAAAATAGGAGTTACTATACGGAACAAGTATAGTCTATCTATAAATAAAATCTTAGACATATACTCAGTTTTCCGATAAGGTAATGAGTAGATTTAGAGCGGCACTCAAGCATCCTGCTCGTAAATCATATCTAGCTTGATGTGTCGAGATTTTTCTGGGAAAAACTCCTCCTTCAAGTTCGACAAAGTTTGATTGCGCGTTCAAACCACCATCCAGTGATGATGATCTATCGCAATCCTATTCAGACTGTGACGGTTGAATTTTAGAAGGGATTTCTGACGTCAGAAATGTCTATTCATAATTCTTTCTCACGAACGAATTAGGGCAGTTGTAGTAATCGTTTGAACAATGCGTTAGGTTACTCAGTGTACTGGTGATGTTTTTCAAGAAGCATCAAAAAACATTTCGTTTTCAAGTTTGACGGGTAAACGCCTACCTTCCCATGTAGGTAATCCAATTCAATAGGTGCTCCAACCACAGATGCACTTTGTTCAAGTTCATCCAGACCTGGTTCTGGGTGAGTTTGGGATGGAATATTTCAGCCGTTGTATTGATTCATGAGGTTGTTATGGTAGCCAGTACTGCATCATCGGTTGTATTTCCAACTGCTGATTTTACGCGAGTTCCTTACTCGGTTTTTGTGGATCAAGAGGTGTACGAACGGGAACAACAACGATTGTTTCGAGGCTCAACCTGGTGCTATCTGGGGTTAGAAGCGGAGATCCCAAACCCTGGTGACTTTAAAACAACTGTGATGGGAGACACTCCCGTTGTGCTGAATCGCGATCGCCAGGGGGAGTTACGCGCCTTTGTTAATCGTTGTTCTCATCGAGGGGCGATCGTGCGACGAGAAGCCTGTGGAAACGCTAAAGAGCATCGCTGTATCTACCATCAATGGTGTTTTAATCTCAAAGGAGAATTGACTGGCGTTCCCTATCAGAATGGGATGCAGGGGAAGGGTGGTTATCCAGACGATTTTGATAAGTCTCAGCATGGGCTAACCCCCATTCGGGTAGAGAGTTACAAGGGTATTGTTTTTGGTAGTTTTGATTGGGATATCGAACCGCTCGACAGCTATTTAGACACCCATCTGCGCTATCACTTTGACAAAGTGTTTCACAAGCCTGTCAAGGTATTGGGCTATATGCGTCAACTCATTCCTGGCAATTGGAAACTGTATTTTGAAAATGTCAAAGATCCCTACCATGCAGGACTATTACATCTGTTTCACGCCACATTTGGATTGTATCGCTCAACTCAAAAGGGTGGGGTAGTACTCGACAAACATCAGGGACACAGCATCATCTACAACATCGGCGGCAACTACGACAAAAAGGAAGCTGAAGTCCAATACAAAGATCAGCAAAAGTATGAGCAGAGTTACAAACTGGTCGATCCTTCTATTTTGAAGCAACGTCCCGACTTTGATGATGGTGTGGCAAATCGCATCATGTCTGTCTTTCCCAGTGTGGTGGTGCAACAGATTCTCAACACGCTGGCAACCCGCCATATTCGTCCCAAAGGACCAGACGAATTTGAATTGTATTGGACGTACTTTGGTTATGCCGATGATGACGAGGAGTTAACTCAGATTCGACTGAAACAGGCTAATTTTGTCGGTCCATCTGGCTTCATCTCAATGGAAGACGGAGAAGCAGTGCGTCTAGTGCAGGAAGGCATTCGACGTGAACAAGACCAATATTCGGTGATTGAGATGGATGGAAGAGGCGAAATCCGAGATATTGATCATCTCGTTTCAGAAGTGCCGATGCGCGGATTCTGGAAACGCTATGCAGAGTTGATGAACTATGACGTAGAGGTTGCACAATGACGATTACCCCCATGATTGTTTCCACGGATACGCCAACGTACAAGCTTGTGGATGAAGCCATTTATCTGGCGATTCAAAACCTGGAATTTGCTTACGCTCGTAGTCTTGATACTTTTCGACTCGATGAATGGGTCAATTATTTTGCAGATGATTGTGCTTACAAGGTGATTCCCCGTGAAAACGTTGAGCGTGGATTGCCCGTGGGAGTGATTTTCTGTAACACAAAAGGTATGTTGCGCGATCGCGTTCGTAGTATCCAGGAAGCCAATATCTACAACATTCACTACCCTCGTCACTGTATTACCAATATTGAAGTATTGAGCACAATTGACGGTGTGTTTGAGGTATACGCTAACTACGTGGTTTACCAGACCGATCAGGAAGGACAAACTCGTCTCTTTAGCGTGGGTCAATATCACGATCATATTGTGTTTGTGGAAGGAGTTCCCAAGTTTCAATCTAAAGTGGTTATTGTTGATACCTTCAGCATCCCCAATCTACTCGCAATTCCCCTTTAGGCTACCCTTCTATTACTGATCTCAAGGCAAGCTTGAAAAGCCTATTTGTTAGGGGTGGATGTACTGATTTTCGTCCTCTTCAATTACTCTCATCATTCTCTAAATTCAGATTCACCAATGTGTTTTTGCAAGTCTTCATCGAGTTGATCTGATCATGCTCAAGTTAGAACAAGTTGAGACTTACTATTCGACCAGTCAGGTTTTATTTGGAGTCGATTTATCTATTGGCGATCGCGAGGTTGTAACGCTCTTGGGGCGCAACGGCATGGGTAAAACCACAACCGTCAAGTCCATTTTGGGAATTCAACCTCCTAAGCGGGGGCGTGTGCTATTTCAAGATCGGGAGATGCAGCGATTACCCTCCTACAAAGTAGCTCAAGCCGGAATTGGGCTTGTGCCCGAAGGACGGCAAATTTTTCCTAATCTCTCGGTTCAGGAAAATTTGGTCGCAACAGCAAATTCTCGCCGTTTAGGAGCAAATGCCTGGACGCTAGAAAAGGCATATACACTGTTTCCCCGATTAGCCGAGCGGCGACATCACATGGGCAATCAACTCTCAGGGGGAGAACAGCAAATGTTGGCGATCGCTCGTGCCCTGTTAACCAATCCTAAACTGCTGATTCTGGATGAAGCAACGGAGGGATTGGCACCCCTAATTCGGGCTGAGATTTGGCGGTGTCTAGAACGCCTCAAGCAACTTGGGCAAGCCATTTTAGTGATTGATAAAAACCTGGACGCGCTCATGCAAATTGCCGATCGCCATTTTGTGATTGAGAAAGGAAGAATTGTTTGGACTGGGACGTCGGTAGAACTGCAACAGGCGAGCCACATTCGCCAGCGGTATTTGGGTGTGTAGTTTGATTGGGATGTGATTCATCCCGCAATCCATCGTTAGGAGAGGTATCCATGAAGAGAAAGAGAATTCTAAACGCGCTCCTTGGCGTTTTGGTATCAGTTTCGATTATTGCTTGTTCGGCGGGTTCTAACGTTGAAACTCAAACCTCCGAAAACGACGGATTAAAGATTGGATTTATCAGCACAACATCGGGACCTCAAAGCATCATTGGACAACACATGATTGATGGGTTCAACCTGGGAATTAAACACGCAGGGGGTAGCCTGGGTGGGTTAGAAACGGAAGTGATCGTGGGTGACGATCAGGTTAAACCTGACATTGGGTTGCAAGTTGCCGATAAATTGTTGAAGAGCGATCGCGTCGATATGGTTGCTGGAGTCATCTGGTCGAATGTAATGATGGCAATTCACCAACCCATCACGGATTCAGAAACCATTCTTATTGGCACTAACGCCGGCCCTTCCCCTATTGCTGGAGCACAATGTTCCCCTTACTTTTTCTCTACGTCCTATCAGAATGATCAGGTACACGCTGCTATGGGGCAATATGCTCAAGATCAGGGTGTTCAAGAGATGGTGTTGATTGCCCCTAATTATCAGGCTGGAAAGGATGGGTTAGCAGGTTTCAAAGAATACTATCAAGGCAATGTAGCGGACGAGATTTATACCGAGTTAGGACAAGTCGATTTTTCGGCTGTCATGTCTAGAGTCAGTTCCCTCAGCCCAGAAGCCGTTTATGTATTCATGCCCGGTAGTGACGGCATCAATTTCATCAAACAGTGGGAGCAAGCAGGTTTGAGCGATCAAATACCACTCTATTCTGGGTTTACGATCAATGCGGTGACTTTACCGGCGATCGGAGATGCTGCCGAAGGGTTAATGGGTGGGATGTTCTGGGTTCCGGATATGGATAACCCGGTGAACCAAAAGTTTGTTGAAGATTTTCAAGCAACCTATGGCTATGCCCCTTCAGAGTTTGCGGCTTCTAGTTATGATGCGGCTCTGTTGATTGACAGCGCACTAAAGCAAGTGAATGGTGATCTGAGCGACAAAGAAGCGTTGCGAGAAGCCTTGAAGCAAGCCAATTTTGAATCGGTGCGTGGCTCATTTAAGTTCAACACCAATCAATTTCCTATCCAAAACTTCTATGTGCAGGAAGTCGTGCGTGGCGAAGATGGAGCGTTGACACTGCAAACCAAGGATCAAATCTTTACTGACTTTGGTGACAAGTTTGCTAGCCAGTGTTCAATGTAGGCTCACATCATGGATATTGGACTACTGATCACGCAAAGTCTGAATGGAATTCAGTTTGGAGTCTTACTGTTTCTGGTAGCGGCAGGGCTAACGCTGGTGTTGGGCATCATGGATTTGGTTAATCTGGCTCACGGTAGCTTGTATATGATGGGAGCTTACTTTGGCTCTACCTTTTACCAGTGGACTGGCAGCTTTTTCCTGGCTCTCGTGCTGGCATTGCCGACTGCTTTTCTGTTTGGCATTCTGGTAGAGCGGTTGGTCATCCGGCAGCTTTATACCCGCAGTTATCTGGAGCAGGTGTTAGCCACCTTCGGACTGATTCTGTTCTTCAACGAATTTGTGAATATCACTTGGGGAGCGGCTCCCCGACTGATCGACGTGCCACCTCTCTTTCAAGGCACAGTGTCCCTGCTACCGGGAGTGACCTATCCCACCTATCGGTTATTCATTATTGCAGTCGGCTTGTTAGCCGCGATCGCCTTGTATTGGCTAGTCACCCGTACTCGTGCCGGGATGTTGATTCGGGCAGGAGCCAGTAACCGAACCATGGTTGCAGCCCTGGGAATTAATATCGATCGCCTGTTTATGTTTGTGTTTGGGTTTGGGGCAGCACTTGCCGCTCTGGCAGGAGTGGTCATTGCGCCGATTACTTCGGTGCAACCTGGCATGGGGGATAACATGTTGACTCTGGCACTGGTCGTTCTCGTGTTAGGGGGCATCGGCTCCATTCGGGGAGCCTTTATCGCGGCTCTGCTGGTGGGTCTGGTAGACACAATTGGCAAATCCTTTGTCCCCGATTTGCTGAAGCTGTTTCTCTCGGCTTCGGTGGCTACTGACATTGGACCCGCACTCGCTTCAATGTTGATTTACATCTTTATGGCGGCAGTGCTGTTTTTCTCACCGCGTGGTCTGTTTAGGGGAGGGTAATGATGACTGTGCAAGTAATTGACCATAAATCAGCGCATCGCAACTGGTTAAAGCTATTCCGTCATCACTCCACTCTGTTTTTTGGGTTGATGGCGTTGGTTCCCCTCTATGCCACCGTGTTTGATCAACCCTTCGCTATTAGTTTGTTTACTCGTGTTGGCATTTTTGCGATCGCTGCCCTGAGTCTCAACTTTATCCTGGGCTATGGTGGCATGGTTAGTCTGGGTCATGCAGCTTACGTTGGGTTAGGAGCTTATACCGTTGGTATTTTGAGCTATCACGGCATGACCAATGGCATGGTTCAGCTATTGGTATCGACAATTCTCTGTGCGGGGTTTGCCCTCTTGTCAGGAGCCATTGCGCTCAAGACCCACGGTATGTATTTCATTATGATTACCTTCGCTTTTGCACAGATGCTGTTTTACGCGGCGAATGGGTTATCAGCTTACGGAGGCGATGACGGTCTACCGATTGGTAGCCGTAGTGAGTTTTGGGGATTGCTGGATCTGCAAAATGAGGTGCTGTTGTTTTATCTGTCTCTGGCGAGTTTAGTGGCAGTGTTTTGGTTATTTCAGCGCATGACGCGATCGCGCTTTGGTCGAGTCATCCGGGGCTGCCATGACAACGAATCACGGATGCTAGCGATGGGCTTCTCAACGTACTGGTATAAGTTGGTGGCATTTGTGATTGCCGGAGCGATTGCCGGATTTGCCGGAGCGTTACTAGCCAATCAAACGGGGTTTGTTAGCCCTGCCTACATGTCGTGGACGCGATCGGGCGAACTGATGATCATGGTTGTGATTGGAGGGGTGCCTTCTGCATTTGGACCTGTCATTGGATCAGTAATCTTTCAAGTGCTGGAAAAAATTCTTGCATCCTATACGCAACACTGGCAGTTGTTTTTTGGATTAGCCCTAGTGGGTATTGTGTTATTTGGCAGAACCAGGATTCTCAATCGCTCAGGAGATAATAGTCATGACTAACTCTGAAGCCATCTTGACGGTTGAGCGATTGACCAAGCGATTTGGGGCACTGCTTGTTTCAGATCAGATTAATTTGACGGTGCAACAAGGACAGATTCATGCGGTAATTGGTCCAAATGGGGCAGGTAAAACGACCCTGATCCGACAACTATCAGGAGAAATTTTGCCCGATGCTGGACGCATTTTTATCGCCCAACGCGATGTAACCCATACGTCTGTGCAGGCTCGTGCTCATCTGGGCATGGCTCGTTCCTTTCAAATCACCAATGTGTTGCGATCGTTCACTGTGCTTGAGAATGTGGCGTTAGCCGTTCAAGCCCGTGCAGGTCATAGCTTCCGATTTTGGCGCAATGCGGCAAAAGAAGCACAGCTTAACCAACGTGCTCTTGATGTGTTAGAAACGGTGGGTTTAGTGGAGCAAGCTACCCAAAAAGCAGGGAAGTTAAGCCACGGACAACAACGCTTACTGGAAATCGCCATGGCACTCGCGATGCAGCCCAAAGTATTGCTATTGGATGAACCCATGGCTGGTGTAGGTCCGGAGGAGAGCAACAACATTGTTGCATTGCTAAAGCTGCTGCGTGATTCTTATGCCATGATTCTCATCGAACATGATATGGATGCAGTCTTTGCGTTAGCCGATCAAATCACTGTATTGGTTTACGGACGAGTCATTGCAAGTGGCTCACCAGAGATGATTCGTCATCATCCGGACGTACAAGCGGCTTATCTAGGAAATGATATCTCTAATGATCTCCCCAGTGCAGTCAATGCCTGATTTTTGCAATACAAGTTTCTCGACACTCAGTACTCGCCACGGTGAACTGAAATTACTCATTCAATACTTGTAGGTCTTCATCATGATTACTTCAATTGTTCTCATTCGGGCTCAAAAATCACGCATTGCTGAAACGATGCAAGAACTAGCGGCTATGGATGGGGTGAGCGAAGCTTATTCTGTCACCGGGCAATACGACTTAGTTGCGATCGTTCGAGTTCCTGATTTGATGAATCTCAGTGATTTTGTGACTCAAAGAATGCTGAAGTGCGAAGGAATTATTGAAACAAATACCTTACTTGCTTTTCGAGCGTATAGCAAATATGAACTTGAGCATATTTTTACTTAGTACAACTCGTCGTAAATAAGGGTGGGAATTTGGGGTGCAGGGGTTCCACCCCTGGCTGGGGGCGCAGCCCCCACACCCCCTGGTTTTATTTCCAAACCCTATCCATGAATAGCAGTACTTAGTTCTCCAGTACGTTTCGAGAATCCGTTCTCTGTAAACTGATACCGATTTAATGTTTGATTGTGGCAGATCACTGGGTAGGGGTGTTTCGCGAAACGCCCTTACTGAATCATGTGCAGCGAAGCCAATTCAAATTGGTATGACATCTTGCGCCAGTACAGATGCCTCCAAACTCTATTACGGCTCTTTCAGACAGAGCCGCTTTTACTTGATTCATAAACTCCATTCGTCGGTAGTGTTTCAGATCTGTTGCTACTAACCCCCGGCTGTCGCCGTCCCCCTTACCAAGGGGGACTACAGGGGGTCTTACAGAGGTTATCAACAGGTTTGGAACACCACCACGAGAACCTTCCCCCCCGTGAGTCTGAGGGTTGGACAATGACTTGCCTTGAACGAAACAGTCGCTACTGGGTCAGTGCAACCGTGGGACGAAGAGATGAA
>NZ_JACJSA010000040.1 GCF_014697545.1 Oscillatoria sp. FACHB-1407
TTCAGTGAGGATGGAGCGCTGATTGGCACTACCTCCTTTGATCTCAACATCAGCACTGTCTATGACCGCACCAGCAATCGCACCATTGAATTGCAGGGGAGAAATCCCAGGTTCAGCGAGGATGGAGCGCTGATTGGCACTACCTCCTTTGATGGCACCACCAGCTATGTCTATGACCGCACCAGCAATCGCACCATTGAATTGCAGGGGAGCGCTCCCAGTTTCAGTGAGGATGGAGCGCTGATTGGCACTACCTCCTTTGATCTCAACATCAGCACTGTCTATGACCGCACCAGCAATCGCACCATTGAATTGCAGGGGAGCGCTCCCAGTTTCAGCGAGGATGGAGCGCTGATTGGCACTACCTCCTTTGATCTCAACATCAGCACTGTCTATGACCGCACCAGCAATCGCACCTTGGAGTTTCAGGGGAGCTTTGCCGGTTTCAGTGAGGATGGAGCGCTGATTGTCACCTCCTCCTCTGATCTCAACATCAGCTATGTCTATGACCGCACCAGCAATCGCACCCTGGAGTTGCAGGGGAGCAATCCCAGTTTCAGCAGCGATGGAGCGCTGATTGGCACTAGCTTCTCCGATAGCACCAGCTATATCTATGACCGCACTGGCAATCGCACCCTGGAGTTACAGGGGAGCAATCCCAGTTTCAGCGAGGATGGAGCACTGATTGTCACAACCTCCTCCGATGACCGCACCAGCTATGTCTATGACCGCACCAGTAATCGCACCATTGAATTGCAGGGGAGAAATCCCAGGTTCAGCGAGGATGGAGCGCTGATTGGCACTAACTCCTCCGATGACCGCACCAGCTATGTCTATGACCGCACCAGTAATCGCACCATTGAATTGCAGGGGATCTTTGCCGGTTTCAGCGAGGATGGAGCGCTGATTGGCACTAACTCCCCCTACGATCTCAACACTAGGTATGTCTATGACCGCACTGGCAATCCTTTGGAGTTGCAGGGGAGCAATCCCAGTTTCAGCGAGGATGGAACGCTGATTGGCACTAACTCCTCCGATGGCACCACCAGCTATGTCTATGACCGCACCAGCAATCGCACCATTGAGTTGCAGGGGCGCTTTCCCTGGTTCAGCAGCGATGGAGCGCTAATTGGCACCTCCTCTGATGGCACCATCTATGGCTATTATGTCTATGACCGCACTGGCAATCCTTTGGAGTTGCAGGGGAGAAATCCCAGGTTCAGCGAGGATGGAGCGCTGATTGGCACTACCTCCTTTGATGGCACCACCAGCTATGTCTATGACCGCACCAGCAATCGCACCATTGAATTGCAGGGGAGCGCTCCCAGTTTCAGTGAGGATGGAGCGCTGATTGGCACTACCTCCTTTGATCTCAACATCAGCACTGTCTATGACCGCACCAGCAATCGCACCATTGAATTGCAGGGGAGAAATCCCAGGTTCAGCAGTGATGGAGCACTGATTGTCACTAGCTCCCCCTACGATCTCAACATCAGCTATGTCTATGACCGCACTGGCAATCGCACCATTGAATTGCAGGGGAGAAATCCCAGGTTCAGCAGTGATGGAGCACTGATTGGCACGACCTTCTCCGATTTCACCACCAGCTATGTCTATGACCGCACTGGCAATCGCACCCTGGAGTTGCAGGGGAGCAATCCCAGTTTCAGTAGCGATGGAGCGCTGATTGTTACCTCCTCTCACGATGAACCCATTAGCTATCTTTATAATCGGGCTGGCGATCGTCTAGCAGAGTTTCCAGGTTCTAATCCTGTCTTTACTCCTGATGGAGAGTATTTAATTACTTACATGGAAAATAATGTCAGTCGGTTCTGGCGGATTGACAATGGGTTAGATGATTTGCTGGCAAGAGGTTGTGAGTTGCTGCGTTATTACTTTGTGACTCATCCAGAAGCATTAGAGCAGGTGCCAGCTTGTCAACGTCCAACAACCCACCATTAAAGGGACACACAGATTTGTCACCATCTAAATGTTTTAAGGTGGGAAACATGTTCTATCTCAAACAAGCTAAGGTTGCTTCGGTCTTGCAGGTTGGGTAATAAATCCTCTCAGTTCTGGATCGATTTCTAATGCTTGTTCGCAGCGTTTTAAGTGCCATCGATAGGTGGGTCTTGCCGCTTGGGGGCGGGCGATGTTCTTCCAATGGTGGTTTTTGCGTAGCAGTTTTTCATCGCGCAATCTCCACAGATGTTTATCACTGATGCCCAATTGCTGACAGATAACACCAGTCGTAACCCAATCAGATTTACTCATTCGCCGTTACCCAACTTTCAAAATTGTTTCTTGTCGCTACTGGTGGTTTGTTACTTCGGTCAACTCAAACGCGCTGAGTCAATACGTTGCTGCTGTTCCTATGGCTGTCTAGTTACAGTCTCAAGGAATAAATTTTTTCCCTCGAAATTGCAATTCAAAGCAGCATATTCGCAGTGGGTTGAGTGAGCCACATCGGTCTAAGAACTGTCACTCATCCGCTTTCTCCCCTTTGATTAACTACAAAATGGCTCAAATCCTGATTAGAAGTGGTGTTACACCCTGTTTGCTCAAAATTCCAGCCTTGAAACCATCCCAAATCCTTATCAGAGCTAGGGTTACGCTCCGTTTGAGACAATAAGCTTCTGACGCAACTCTGCGGATTTGCTCCCCCAGAGCAAAAATCCGCAGATTGTTCTCCTTCAGTGGGGGGGTGCGGGGGGGATTTCCACAGGTAGTTCGGGTGCCAGAGGTCGATGTGGTAGTCGTGGTAGAGTGTCTCTCCACTGAAACCAAATTCGGTTGTGAGCACCTCAAACCTTTCTCGTGTGCCTGTGGGCAATCGCTCCTCATCTAGCAATTGGGCGATCGCAAAACAGAGCCTCTCTCGTGCCCTTGCCTTGTGGAGTTGGTTCCACTGGTTGACGGCTGCCTGAACAGTCGTCGCCTCTGGCTCTGGCTTGTCCTCGCCATAGGGGTAATAGCGAGAATTCTCCACACATCGCGCCCACTCCTCAGCCCTCTGGAAAATCTCGTGTTTGTGCCTGCACCACTCGTGATAACCGGGTGCTCTCGTCGCGACCTTCACAATCTCCAGCACCAGGCGTTCACCTTGAAGCGGTTTACCACCGATCAAGCGATGACCAAACACATAGGATCGAAGCGTGATTCGACCCAGTAGATAGTTTGTCTGTCCTGGACCCGTCCACCCTTGCTCTATTTCCGTATTGAGGTCATTGAGAAATTTCTCCCCCTTGTATCCCAGCTTGAAATAGTTGCGGGTCGCTTCCCTCAAGAGCCGATTGAATAAGACCTGATTGATAGAGTTACGACGACGGCAAAACTCCCACCGACGACAGAAATCAACCTCAGTAGACCAAATCGGACTCCACCAATCATTGAGGATATAGCTACCTGATTGAAGCGGTAGGCGATGACCTTTATATAGGGAGGTGCCTCCCTCGGTGTCGTAGTTCCTTACATTGGGGAAGATTTCCAGCAAGCCATCTTCCACAATGAATCCCTTGTATTTGAGGAGCTGGGCAACGACGGCTGCAATCTGCCAACTCAAAACTGGGTTAGGGAGAGGGAAATAAAGATGGATGCCACCGCTGTAACTGCTGGTGATGGCGATGTGGTCAGTAGTGCCCAATATCTCCAACGCTTCAAGCATTCGCCCGGTCGCAAACTTGTCACGTTTAGGGTGATAGGGAGAATTGCGATCGATGTCGAGCATAAAATAACTCGTCTCAATGCCAAACCGGACACCATACAGATACTTACCCTCTTGAATATGGCGATCGCTCAATGGGTGTCTATCCTCTGTGTGCCACTCGGTTTTCTCACCCGGTCGGGGGTGAGGTGCCCACAGGTAATCCCATCGATGCGGAAACAGAGCCAAAAACTTGTCTGTTTCAGGAACATAACGTGATAATGGATTTGTCATTATTCTGTGATGACTAATAAACGAAGCGATCGCCGTGCCACCGACGATCGCTTAACTGTTAACCAATGACTTTTGAATCTGGAGTCAGTTGAGGCAACCAAACCACATTGTTTTCTTGCTTCATTGACATTTTGAGAACACAGGCATTGCCCAGCAGTGCCCAAACGGAATCAGCCTGATCACCATAAAAGTGCTCTGTTTCTCCGTTCTGGAGCCAGATAATGAGCTGTCGATCTTTGTCAGTGTCATCCTCCATGACTGGGTAGTAATGAGCACTACAAATTTTCTCCAGATTGATAATGGAATTGCCAATCTGAGCAAATTGCATTAGATCCCCCTGAAAAATCTTCTAATTGAATGAAAATCAAGGGTAGACATATTGGGTGTCTACCCTTTTCTGTCAAATTTTCCTGACAACCCCCTTCTGTATGAGTAATTGAACTGATTTCACCCAGCAACAAGCTTCAGGATCATGTTCGACGTATCGAACACTCGGCTAGTTGATTTAAGTGTGGTGTGACGGGAAAAACCTTATATTTGTCCTCCTTTTGTATGCATGACTTACTTAATTCCAGCGATAAAGCTTTTGGAATTTTGTTCGAACGGTCGGATGATTAGGTATGCGGTGCGAGGGGTACGACCCCCATCGTTTTTTCCTCGCACTGCAATGTCCTTTACTAGAGAAATATGCGGTTAACGGTTGCGGAAACCGCATACTACTACCGTATAATATGACTAATCGCCAGGAGGATCAACTAACTCCCGTGAAACTTCGGCAGCGTATCGGATTGACTCAAAGGCAAGTAGCACAAGCTTTGGACATACGCCAAAGCACAGTTAGTGATTGGGAAAGGGGTATCAGTATTCCAAACTTACCCCCTTCAAAAATCAAGCTCATGTTGGAGATTTATCAATGCTCGCTGGATGAACTCATTGAGGCGTTTGAGGATACGAAAAAACGTAAAAAAATCGATCGCGATGGAGACGCGATCGATTCTGAGAATAACTAAGGAGGTGATGTAAGCTGGGTCGCTCCGGCATCAGTCCATAGAAGATTAATTACTTTTAGGGTTACTTCTCACAATTTATGCAGTTCTTAGCCAGGGCACCCGGCAACCAACCATCCGCCCTGGCTTACCCCGTTTAAAGGAGCCATTTCATCATGCCAAAAATTCCTAGAAAGGGAATTGTTCTCACTGCACTTTGGGCGATCGCCCAAGGTGTCTTCTTAACTGGTTGCAGTTTCGACTCTACTAGCGGTGATGCGATCGCCGCAGATGACCCCAGCACTCCCCCATCAGACGCGATGGATTACGGCACAGGGACAAGCCAAATGAGCCAGCAAGATTTAATTGCTGTCATGTCGCTGCAATATCCCCAGAGCTATGAAGCCATCAAAAATCGTTTTGGTTTTCCCTCTCGTCGCAGTGTTACTACCGATTACTACCCCATTGAAGGCACAAGCCGATGGGTAGCAATCCACTATCACGGCACCACTGCGATCGACTACTCATTCAGTGATTCAGGAAATTAGAGGAGAAATGACCATGAGAGAGCACCTAACCTCAAGTTTCTTGATGCTACTGGGGATGTCTGAATGGTGGCAATGGTGGATCAATGACCCTCAACGCATTCAAAAAGAAGAGGCGGATGGGGTCACTGAACAAGATCGAGTTAACGAGTTCGTTGAGCTTGAACAGGGAAGTAAGGAGGATCAGAAGTTTGCTTGGTGGTTTATGACTAAGAGCTACGACGATCCAGTATTTGATGATGACCCTGACCCTGATAAGAACTAGAATACAGATGTTCTAGTTCTTGTCAGTCTATGGAACTTTACGAGGCAATCAACTTCTTGAGGAATCGCAACCAAAAGATTACTTTGCGAAATCTCAAAAAGCTTACAGGGATGAATATGAATCTGATGCAGCGTGAAGCTATGAAACTTTATCGTTCAGGGCTGATAACTTATCCCAACCCGTGATTGATGAGCATCATGGCTTAAAAAATACCAATCCGACCAACTCTCCTCAATGGGAGAGTTTTTTGTTGGGTCACTTGTCCCCAATTTGCCCCAATGCATCCATTGTTTACCCAGAGGTAAAAGATCAATTAACACGCTAACGTGTAAAGATCGGTTCTCAGATGTGGCAATGGAAAAAATAGAATTTCCTTCTAACCTCATTCTCGACATTGATCCAGCAGCATTCCTGAGTGGTGAGGGTGCTTATGAATTTCCGCTCTACTTCCCCAGTGTCAGAACAAACGAGATTCAAAACACCATTACTGTGGGAGGGCAAACCACAGCCCAAACTATCACCGTACAAACCAAAAGCTACACCATCACCAGTCTGCGAGCTTACGTCAACATCAT
Source organism: Oscillatoria sp. FACHB-1407 (assembly GCF_014697545.1). GTDB lineage: Bacteria > Cyanobacteriota > Cyanobacteriia > Elainellales > Elainellaceae > FACHB-1407. The sequence continues at coordinate 6,309 of NZ_JACJSA010000040.1, forward strand.
CTCTCTTCCCCCCGTCCCTCCAATCACACCAGAAGCAACCGATGATAACTACACGTTCTCTGTTAGGAGCAATGAGAACGATTTAACCTTTCCTGGAATTGCCCTCGATCTGGTTATGAAAGTAGGGGATTTAAGGGTGATCACGGGTCAATTTCGGCTCCAAAACAAGCGACCCGGTTACTTCATCAATTTACTTAAATTCCTAACGAGTGAACCTTACTTTAATGCAAGCATAGGCACCTCTCTAATCGTTCGATTCAGAGATCTAGGGGATGGATTGCCTCGCATGGATGACCACATTTACTTTTATGGGGATGTGACGGAAAACGGCTATTTCGCGGCTATTCAACCTATCCAAACTGATAACCAATTAACACTAAGTGGGTCAATTAATGCTGCTTTAAGTGGGTCCATAACCACGAGTGGAGGGAGCGAAACCCCTGTAACGATTGACCCTAGCTTAAAAGTTACCCTCACCTATTCTGAGTTTCCAGGGCAGTTTTTGCTCTACTATCTGCCTACCTACGACACGAGCCAAACCGCTGATTTTTCGAGTGCTTACAGTTGGTTTATCCCATCTGATTCAGGTGTAGAGGTTGATTTAACGCCATACCTCACCCAAACGGGTAACGGCTTCTACTTCTTTGCCGCAACGCATGACGTAGTTACAGATCGCTTCTGGGATGCTCTCTCCCTGGTTTCAGACACCATTCAACCAGGGGGCAACGCTGCGATCGTCATTGGTCAAGGTCTAGATCCTGCCAGAGGTCACACCATAGCTGTGGCGTTGTATGCCCTTCATGTGACTGATTTTCACGCTTCTATCACCCTGCAATTTCAGATTTAGGGCTATGGGTGGACACTCCCTATTGCAGCAAACACTTAGCTTTACAACCGACGTAGAAGAAACGATCGTGTTTGAACTGCTGGAACAAAGTGATGACCCGGTTGTGAATCGGGTCGGTTATGTTGGTTCCACTCTCAGCACAGGTAAGGACTACGTTGAACTGTTGCCGATGGAGCTAGACTACAGCTCTCCTGAATCCTACGGTCAGTCGTTGGATCAGTACAGCGATCGCCTGTTTGATGTGGCGGGTGGATTCATCCCAGGTGGGTTTGATCGGGAGAATGCCCCCAGCTATCGCGATCTATATGTTCCGAATGTAGCTACATCGGCATGGGGCAACCTACCAGAGCTGTTAAGAGATACTCTCAATCCCCCCGACCCTCCCACCGCTGGCGGTTCACCTGGCAGTCCTGGCTATTGTTTCTACTCTGGCTCAGGCTCAGTCTCCCATGTCGAAATCATCTACTCCTACACGGCTTACAGCGATTCAGAGGAGTCATACCCCATTTACACCCAAGGGGGAGAATACATCGGTGACATTGTGGTGAATCGCTACACGTCAGATGTGTCTGAGAAATATCTTGTTCGGTGTTTCTTCCCGTGGTCGCAAAAGAAACACCTCTTTAACCCTCGATTAGACCTGTATCCAGAGGGGATAGAGGGTTTTGAGTGTCCATCGGCTTGTATCAGGGCAGGTGTGACGGGCGGCTGCTTTGAGCTAAGGGGGAGAGACGAAATCCCAGCAGGTAATGGTTATGTAGGGTTCATCAAGGAGTATGACCTGCTTTTGAATGTGGGGGGAAGCTGTTATCGAGTGTTCAGCTTCATGAATTTTCAGATTGCTTTGGCAGAGCGATCGGGTGGGGGGTTACATGCCGTTTATGGGCATCGATTCGCATCCATCAGTTACAGACTTGTCTACAACCCATTAGGGGATTACCCCTTTGGCAAGGAATACAACAAACCTGCTAGACCAGAGGATTTTATGGCTGAAAAAGAGTGTTGCAGTTGTCGAAGAATTGCCGCAATGCTGGCAATTCAAACGAGTGTCCAAACCGCCATTAATGGAGCGATCGCAGTTGCACAAACAAAAGTGTTAGCTAAAGCAATCCTTTTGAGTAAAGGATTGAACTTTGCTATCAATATTCCCTCTCCCCAATTCTCATTGTTTGATAGCTTAATTGGTTTAGATGGAATTATTGGAGCTATCAAGAGTGCTATTGATGGAGTAGAACCAATTGCTCTTAATGAAGGCGATGAAGAGGTTAACTTAAGTGAAATCATTAACCGTCTTGAATATCTCAAACAGGAATCAGACAAGCTTAGAAAAGATGCTAAACGCACATTTAACATCTTGGCTGGTGAGAGCTGGTTTAACTCCGAAAATAGTTTACAACCACAACTAGAACTCAATCCAGAAGACATTGTTAGAGCATCAAGGAACACCATTTTTCCTGATGACGATGGAGATTGTAAGGAGATACGAGCTAACAGCATTCTGGGATTAATGGGGGCTTTTGAAGCCGTTAACCACCACCGCTCTGGAGCTTACCGTTTACCGGGTAAATTGCCTAAAAAGCTCTTTGATGATGAAGATGAAGATCAAATGTCTATTCTTGATCTGGCAACACTAACTCAGTGGTTAGCAGTTCAGATGGATGGAATGATGGGGCAATATCCCCTCAAAGTTAAATACAAAAATGCAGATGGACAGCAACAAACACTCAACATTCAAAATCAATCTGAAATCTTGGCAGAGATTCTAGGGTTATTGCTTGGAATCTCAACCGATGTTGATGTGTCGGTAGAGTTGGGGATGAAATCAACCGTTGAAGCCATTAAAGCCGCAAACGCAGCAATTCTGGCATCAGACTATGCCAAAGCGAATGCTGAATTCTTGGGCTATAAGGGCAAAGAAATCGGTCGCGAAATTCCTCTAACAATTACCCCTAAAGCAACCAATCTCAAGGATGCTTTGAAGGAATCCAAGATGAAGGGATCAGGCTTCAAATTTGACGATAAGGAGGACTTACAGGATTTAATTCGTCGGTTGTTGGTTGGGGTTGAAATTGTCAAAGCAGCATTTTTCAACCCATTCAACGAAGATAACGATCGCATCCCTGGCGACAGAATGAGACGCGATCAACGCGAAACCAACGAGAGAGAAGATAAGCAATGGAGTGAATTTATTGCCAACACCGAAAATCCACCCGCACGGCTAAGGCGAGACGAGACTGCACCACAACCCGATTTGAAAGACGTGAGCACGAGTAAGGATGCATCATGAACTACGGAGCGATAAACCTCACTCGCAATCAGTTCTCTAGTCGGATTGTGCGAGAGCTGGTAGGGGAACGGACGATTGACATTTTCACATCTCTAACCCAATCGGAAGGGCAGGGAGAGGGAGGGGGAATTGTTGGGGTGGTGTCATTTCTAGGGTCGCGATTGGTAGGATTCCTCACCAAAGCCGTGTTTGGGGCATTGCGTTGGCTACTGCGGAATATTTGGGATGTGGTCGTAACCCTCTATTTCGAGGTCATTAACTTCGACTGGAATCAAACCGACGCAGCAATTCAGGCTCAAATCCATTCAAATAATGTTGAGATTGCTGGAGCCTTGGGGCAACTCTCAGGAACAGGTCTAGTGTGGCTTGCCTCGATTGGCGTTGCGACTGCCCTCACAGTAAAATTCCCTGTTCTAGCAGGTGAGGTTGCCCTACGACTGGCAGAGGAAGGGGGAGAAGAGATTCGCTCGCAGCTATCAAACTTCCTTACCGTGACCCGTAACAGCGTTACCCGGTCGGTTGTGTTGGGAACCTTCCTAACGGCTCGTAGGATGCGAGCATTTGGACTCTCCCCAGTGACCCAACAAAAACAACCCTGGACGATCGCAGAAGCAGTTGAGGAGAAGGTAGAGAGTATTCCAGTCGATACCATTCGAGCATTTGTCGAGAACTTTTTAGAGTCAGTGCAAGATGCGATTATCGAAGTGGGGTATGTGGTCAGTTATGCCCTCGACGACTACTATTCAGCCAATCGTATGGCAAATCAATCCCTGTTAGGTCAGGAGAGAGCGATCCGACTCATCCCAGATAAGCGAGTCGAAGGGGAATCGATCGTGCTCACAGGTCAACAGGCGATCGTCCAGCAGTCGGTGCAAACTGCGATCGTTGCTCATCGGTTTATCTATAACCGCGATGTTGGGCAAGTGGTCGGGCAACCTGCCGAGGATTGGGTTAAAGCAGGGGTGCAACGTCGCAAACTAACGATTGTGTTTAAGTCGAAGGAGCAACCCCCCTGGCGTAACCCTACTGATGAGGAGCGGGTAAAAGAATGTACCTACACGATTCCAGAGCCGAAGCGAGGCTTAACCTGGTCTGAGATTAAGACGGCTGCGAATCGGTGGGTGTGGGGGAAGTACCGGGCGACGGCAAATCTAGAGAATGGTCGTCAGATGGCAGTACATGGGGCAACTGCATCGGAAGCAGAGCAGAAGTTAAGAGAATTGCTGTCTCTCAGTAGCTTGGAACTATTGACCTTATCAGTGACAGAAGAACGCGATCGCAATGCTCGCCTGAAAAAATCCCCTCGAATGATGTTTCCTGCCTATGCCACTCTGCTGATCAGACGCTCGACGGCTGAGATGACGGGTCGCACTGACTTGAGTGGGGAAAACTTCAGTGAGGAGCGGGTCAGAATTGATTTGTGGACTTCCGCCCCACCCCCAGACCTGCAACCCCTTGGATAACCAAACGCTTATGGAACTGTTTCTCTATCATCAACTCGGAACCCAGAGTAAACGCTGTATGCGACGGTTAAAGCGTCCTGGAGGGCATCCCTACACCTACAACCCAAAGGGCAATTTATTGGAGCGGTTGGCAAGGGATAACGGTATGAGCATTGAGGAGGTGCGAAATAGACTCCTGCTGGAACGAAAAGAACTGCTGAGACATGGGGAGTAAGTTAGGCAATACTTATCGTTTCTAAGTCTAAGCAAGCTAACAATGCGATCAAGTTTTTGAGACTGCTAAAGAATCAGACGATCACCGATGTGTTTGAAATTGGATAAACTGTGATGAGAGTTTATTCGCTTCTTCTGGGAACTGGTCTTCGTTATGGCAAAACTAGTTGAATTTGACGTAGGTGATAGTCAGACAGTCTTGGTTGAGGTTGAGGAAGTTGAGTCTGAAGAAATCGAACCTGTTGCAAAATCACCGGGGGAGCTTGCCGCATTACGTTGAAATGGACGAATAAATGACGTTCAATATTGACGATTACGAAAAGGCGATCGCTTCTTGTGCTTTGGCAACAGGGACGATCGCTCAATCTATGCTTGGCTTGAATTGCTTTCTAGTCTGCAAAAAGCTCGGTTAGATTTGTTGAAGGAATATAGATATGGGTTAGACAAGCGGAATAATTAGCTTGCCAAGTTATACATCAGGTAGCAGTAGGTGGGAGAGGTGAATGCTGAATTTGTCGAATGATGATCGAAAGCAGCTTCGTGCGGCAATCGAGTCAGCTTATCCTGAGCCTAATGATCTCAAAAGGTTTGTCGATGAAGAACTTAACAAAAACCTTGCCACCATTTCTACTGCTCCTTCACATAGTGCCGTTGTCTTCGACCTGATCAAGTGGGCGATCGCGAAGGGGTACATTGACGATTTGATTCTGGCACTTGCCAAGGATACGCAAAACCCAGATATCCAACGGTTTTGTGTCCGTGTTTTACGACAGCACTTAAGTCTGAATGGTCTGAATGCCTCTGATAGCTTGACAGCCGAATCGCTATTGGACTTGGAGCCAACAACATGGGATTTAGAGGTTAGTTACGAAGAGTTACAGTCGTTTCTGCCTAAGCAATTCAGTTTTGAAGCGGATGTAGGCAATCTCCGACGAGGTTTAGAACTGGCGAATTCAGTCTGCAAAATTACGTTTGCAGATCGCCCGCCCCAGGAGAGTGGTACAGGTGTGCTGATTGCGCCTGACTTAGTGTTGACGAACTATCACGTTCTTAGCTTGAAAGAAGGCGCTGATTTGAATGCGATCGCCAAATCTGCTCGGTTTGAATTTGGCTACGTTAGTCCTAAGTTCGATGAAACGACCCGCATCCAAACCTTGAAAGCCGCTGAAAATGATCCCGTGCCTGCTTTTAGCACAATTGACAAGCTGGATTACGCTTTATTACGGATCAGCCCCGACGAAAACTGTTCGATTGAGCCTGTTCCATTCAATGCTTCATTACAGCTGATGCCAAAATCGCCCCTCAATATGCTTCAGCATCCTGAAGGAGACGCCATGAAAGTGTCTCTTAGTAATAACGGGGTGGTGAAGACTAATGAGGCGAAAGGTTTAGTACTGTATGTGAACCCTACTAAACGAGGATCGAGTGGCTCGCCGTGTTTTGATCATGATTGGCGGTTAGTGGCATTACATCATAAGGAGATGGCTACCAGTTTCGGTAGTGTGCGTGAAGGAATCTTATTTAGCGCAATCTATCCGCAAATTTTGTCAGTTCTATAGTCCAGTGAGGCAGTGTAAGAGATGGGGCTTCGTATTGTTTCTGAGCAGTTTCAATCAGGGGCTGAATCCAATATTCCGCCAGATGAGTACCCTGACCGCTTGAGAAAGTATATTCCAACTGAGGCAGTTGGCTTCTGGCTTGCAGTCAGTGGCATGATCCAAAGTGCGGGTGATGATGTACCTAAAGCAGGGTTGCTCTGGCTCTTTTTTGTCATTGGGTTAGTTTTCACATTTGGCTGGACTCGGCGAAGAACTAACGAGCCTGGAAAGCCAACGGCATGGACGCAGATTGGAATTTCCTGCGGTGCTTTTATCGTTTGGGTGTTTGCATCTAGCGGGCTACTTTTTTCTACATGGGAGTCTTATCAACCAATATATGGGTCGTTGCTATTAATCACTTATACGACTGCTGTTGCCTTTGTAATTCCTCCAGAGAAGTAAGCCGTGGCGATCGATTGGGACGACAATACAAAACGCAAAGCATTTCGGGAAGCCTTACAGGGCGTCTATCCGAGTGGTGCGGAATTAGAGAGATTTGTTGATGAAGAATTGAATGTAAACCTCGCGACGATAGCTGAAGGAGCCAACTTGCAAGCTACTGCCTATGGGCTGATGCAGTGGGCACGGTCGAAAGGAAGGCTGGATGAGGTTTATCAAGCATTCAAGAGTCTGAATTCTGAGCATCCACTTATCAAGACATTAGAGAAGGAATCCTTCGTCTCACCAAAATCTAATCTGACGCAAGACGATTGGGATGTACTGTTTAGGCAATTTTTCCCCAATGATCTAGCAGATCTACAAAGAGCTTTCCAGCAAGGTTTCAAGAAAACGTTCGGCATTGCTTTTCGGCAAATGCAGAGGCAACCTGCTCCTCTGGTCGAACTTAGTCAAATTCGTGAACTACTGGAACTCAATGATGCTGACGATAAAGGTCCGGTGCTAGCAGTCTGCTTTGTGGAGTATGCGATCGCAGAACTACGACGCTCCAGTGAAGGTAACGACCGGGATCTAACGCCTCTGGAACAATGGCGCGATCGCATCTCAAGGCAATATCAGATCCCGCCAAAACCTGCTGAGCCTATTCCAAAAACCGCTTGTCATGCTTACTTACTGGTTGCCCTTGAAGAGATTGGTTCTGATGTAAATGTCTATCCCGAATTGCACATCACGGGCGTAGAAAAACCTGTCGGGTTTGGCGCACAACCAACGACGTGCCCAGTGGATAAGGTCGCTGATCAAATCTCTGAGTGGATTCGTCAAGCCGAAGATGCTCTAGACCCGGATGCCTGCGACGATGAAGAGGTGACTCTGGAGGTGTTCCTGCCTTGTCAACACTTAGAAGAAGATATTGCCACGACCTGGAAAATTAAGGATAAGCGAGGAGATGAGATTGCTTTGGGCAAGCATCGCCGATTTTTAGTGCGCTCATCAGACCGCATTCGCGATCGCCAAGTTCAAATTGCTCTTAAGCGTCGATGGTTAGAACTTGAAGCGTGTGTCAACGCGAACAATGCCTGCGATAAGTTTCACCTGCAAGAAAACTGCCCCCAGGAAAAAGGAGATCTCCGGGCTTTAATCAAGGATAAGGGGGCATTGGGTCTCAAGTTTGTGGCTCAATTACCGACCGATCCTGGCAAACGCCTCAACCTGCTCTATGAAATTATTGATGCGGCGATTCCGATTGCTTTATGGTCATCTGATATGACTGAAACAGATGCGATCGCCCTTAAAACTGAATTTGATCATTTGCTGACACAATCGCGCTTAAATAACTTTGCCGACCTCGCTAGACAATGGCGAATGCGACGCAATGAGTCTACATCGGCTAAACACATTAGACTTTTATGTGATCGCCCCGATCGCTTGCCCAAGCTTCCTGACCCAAATCAAGAAGAAGATCTGCTTGTTGCCTCCTAGTCCCTTCCCTTACTGCCCATGTCTTGGAAATACTTCAACGGAAACTGCAATCAAGACCAACCTCAAGGGTTGACTAAGCTACCTGAACGTCCCCCTTGGCGACAATTTTTGTCTAGAGCTGAGGTGAATCCGGCTGAGGATGAGCAGTACTGGAAAAAACTCCGAGATCTCGCCAGAAAAGATGACCGATCGATTCAGCGGGGTAAGAGCTTTCGAGTGCTGACCGATAAAAATGGGCAGTCAGAAATTGTGGATGCGGTGAATGCCGCCATTCATTTGCGGCGACCCCTGTTGGTCACAGGAGATCCAGGGGCAGGCAAAACCTCTCTGGCGTATGCGATCGCCCATGAGTTGCAGCTAGGGCCGGTGCTGACGTGGCCAATCACGGCACGGGCAAACCTGGTGGATGCTCAGTATCGTTATGACGCGATCGCCCGTTTGCAAGATGCTCAACTCGATAAAACCAAAACAGGGGATAGTACTGATCCAAAAACACTCGAAAAAAAGCCAGAGCCGAAGGAAGAAGGCGATCTGGGAGACTACATTCAGCTTGGGCCAGTAGGGACTGCTTTTTTGCCTTCCTTGTTGCCACGAATATTGCTGATCGACGAGATTGACAAAAGCGATTTGAACTTGCCTAACGATCTACTAAACCTCTTTGAAGAAGGGGAGTTTGAAATCCTGGAGCTAGTGCGCCGTAAACGCCGCCAAGTCAATACGGTTGACCCCGATGCCACTGTTACAGTGAGAACTGCCGATAAAGACATGGAAGCCCCTATCATCAATGGGCGAGTGAAGTGCTGTGAGTTTCCCATTATCATCATGACCAGCAACGGGGAACGAGATTTTCCTCCAGCCTTTTACCGTCGCTGTTTGCGGGTAAAGATGCCTAACCCTACGCCAGAGTCTCTATTACCCGTGGTGCGATCGCATTTCAACACCGTCGATCAAAGCGGTTGGACGAAGACTCAAGAGAATCTGACAAGCCTAATTGATGAGTTTTTAGACAAGGGCAACAAGGCAGACCGGGCAACTGACCAGCTCTTGAACGCGATTTACCTGATGACTCGCGATGAAAGCCCCAGTGAGGCGGAAATGAAACGGCTGCAAAATTTGCTATTCAAGCGGTTGAGTGAGGCTGACTGATGGCTGGGTCAGAGGGAGCCGGGGCATCGCCAAATCGCGTCAGCACATTAATCAAGTTGCTGGGGGAAGAACGCGAATTCACTAGCGTCGAAATTGCCGAGACGCTCTGGTTGGCGATGCAGATTGAGCCAGTGGCTGAAGTTGTCTCTGCTCAATCGTTGTCTGGCACCGTAGAGGCTAGTGCGACGATATCCGCCTCATTAGACGTTATTTCCCAACCAGATTTACCTCCGCCGCTGCCTCCTACACCCACTCCCAGGGCAAATATTGCCGCCCCTACTCCCCAGGCAGGCGTGTTGCCGCCTCAGGTGTTGCCGGTGTGGTTGGCAGATCCGGCCATGTTGACGGATTCTTTAGCGGTGATTCGAGCTTTGAAGCCCTTACTGCAAAAAGCGGAAGTAGGTACCGGCAAACGATTGGATGAAGCTGCCACGGTAGACAACATTGCTCGCACTCGCCTATGGTTACCCATTCTGGAACCGAAACAAGAGCCGTGGTTTGATATCATTCTGGTGGTCGATCGCGGATCATCAATGCACATCTGGCAGCGCCTGGTAAAGGATGTGGTGCGGATTTTACGGCGCTATGGAGCCTTTCGAGATGTGCAGGTGTTTGACCTGGTTGTGCAGACCGATCAGTCTACTGGCGACCCAGTGCGACTTCTTGCCAAACCAGAACATCCTGGTCATCGCCCCAGTGAATTGATTGATCAACGCGGACGACGCATTGCCATTTTGTTGAGTGATTGCGCTGGAGCGTACTGGTGGGATGGGACGATGCTGCCGATGTTGCAAGAGTGGGGCAAAATCATGCCCACGGTGGTGTGGCAGATGCTGCCTGCCTGGATGTGGAAGCGAACTGCTTTAGGACGGGGCACTGCTGTTGCCATTAGTAATGACATTCCTGGTGTGGCAAACCAGCGGTTAAAGACACGAGTGCAAGAGCGCGACGAACCGGAGGATGCTCATCAGCGCATCCCGGTGCCAGTCGTCACTAGCGAGGTACGCGATCTGACTCGTTGGAGTTTGATGGTATCGGGCGATCGCCGCCAAGTGACTCCAGGCTTTTTGCTACCCCAACAGGGTGGCTCGGTGCCCCGATCAAAGAGCATGGAAGAGATTGCCCAGGATCGCGTTCAGAAGAATCTTTCTGAAGACGCAGGCAGCGACACTGACCCGGATGCGGCTTTTAATGAAGCTCTGGAAACCATCGCCCGCGAACGGGTCGATCGCTTTCATGACCTGGCATCTCCCCAGGCGCAACGGTTAATTATGTTACTAGCTGCGGCTCCGGTGATTACGCTACCTGTCGTGCGGTTGATTCGCGATGCCATGCTCTACGAGGCGCAATCTCCGTTGCCAGTGGCGGAGGTGTTTTTGAGCGGATTGTTGCTTCGTCTGCCAGGGCAGGAAGACCGTGAGCTAGAGCGAGTGTTAGAGGAAGAGCGAGAACGGGTACAGGCAAGCTTAGAACCGCAAGATGGGCTATCGCAAGACGAGAGTGAACGAGAGCCAATGCCGCTCGATCGGCAAGATCTTGTTCAGTATGACTTTGCCCCCAAGGTGCGGCAGGTTTTGTTGGAGGTGTTGCCAGCCGTAGACACCATTGATGTTATTAATAGCGTTTCGGCAGCCGTCGAACGCCGCTGGAATCGAGTCTCTGACCAGGACTTCCGAGCCTTCCTGATGAATCCCAACGCGGAAGTGCCGGAAGGTTTAGAGGGGCTGCGATCGTTTGCCAGCGTAACGGCAGAGATTTTGGGACAACTGGGCGGTGAGTATGCCAGCTTTGCCCAGCAGCTTCGCCAGGGGGCAGGCGAGGGGGTACCACCAGACAAGCCAGATGTCTCTGGTTCTACATTTCAGGAACTTGAGATCAACTTTCTTAACGACAGACACCTTGAGTTGGATGAAGAGCAATTTCTGGAAGATTTCCCAGATCTAGAGCCATTCGAGTTTGTCGATGCTCAACTAGAGGATGGCTCCATATCACCTTTCCCCCCACCCCTCCAAACCGAAGAATTTACCGTTATCACGGTTCAAACCCAGTCCGATTTGGAACCCTTTGAGTTCACCAGTGCTCGTCTGGTCAGCCAACAAACCGAAGAGCAAACCGAGTGGATCATTCAACGCCAACAAGGACGCGCCTATCGCCTTGTTGAACCCCTCCCTGATGAAATCCTTTTAGAGATGGTGTCGATTCCCGCTGGCACCTTCACAATGGGTTCCCCAGACGATGAACCAGAGCGCTACGACGACGAATCTCCGCAGCATGATGTCACTGTTCCCTCATTTTTGATGGGGCGTTACTCGGTCACCCAAGCCCAATGGCGAGCCGTCGCTCAATTGCCCCAGGTTCATTTAGAGCTAGACCCCGACCCATCTAACTTTAAGGGCGATGACCGCCCCGTTGAGCAAGTTTCCTGGCGGGATGCGGTCGAGTTTTGTGAACGGCTCTCTGTGTATACAAAACGTGCCTATCGCCTCCCTACCGAAGCGGAATGGGAATATGCCTGTCGGGCATCTCCAGTGTTTTTGGCTGGTCCATCACGGGCAGGTGATGCAGTAGGTGAAGGCGTGAATACGCCCTTCCACTTTGGTGACATGATCACAACCGAGGTCGCCAACTACAATGGCAGTTCCTATGCAGAGGGTCCAACCGGGGAAAGCCGGGGGGAAACGACTCCTGTAGATTACTTTGGCATTGCCAATGCCTTTGGCTTGTCTGACATGCACGGCAATGTCTGGGAATGGTGTCAAGATCACTGGCATGACAATTACGAGGGCGCACCCACGGATGGCAGGGCTTGGTTGAGTGAGAATGATAACGATTCTCGCATCCTACGCTGCGGCTCCTGGGGTAACATTCCGAGGTATTGCCGTTCCGCTTATCGCTACAGCCTCAACCCCGACAGCCGCCTCAACTATATTGGTTTTCGGGTTTGTTGTTCCAGTCCCAGGACTCTTTAGTAGCCCTCTGCTCTTTAGACTGAGCTTGTCGAAGCCTTTGCCCTCTTGCTCTTTTGTCTTTTGCCTTTTCCCTTCTTTGGCGCGAAGCGCCTCAAAAATTTTCACTAAATCACTGATACTGAATTCAGAATTCAGAATTCAGAATTTTGACACCCGACACCTGACTTCTGACACCCGACACCCGACTTCTATGTCTCTCACCCTCACCAAACGTCAAGCTCGGAATCAATATTATGACGAACCTTTTGCCAAAGGTGTCCTTCCCCTACGGATGATGCTGATCCCTGCTGGCACCTTTCTGATGGGTTCCCCTGAAACTGAACTCGATCGCGGTGATACTGAAGACCCGCAGCATGAAGTTACCCTGTCTCAATTTTTTATGTCTAAGTATCCTGTCACTCAAGACCAATGGCGACAAGTTGCAAGATCATTACCACCAGTTGCACGGAAATTAGATCCAGAACCCTCAGGGTTTAAGGGAGATAAACGTCCAGTTGAGCAGGTGTCTTGGTACGATGCCGTTGAGTTTTGTGAAAGGCTTTCTATCTATACAGGACGTGTCTATCGTCTTCCCACTGAAGCGGAATGGGAGTATGCTTGTCGGGCTAAAACGAACACACCCTTTCACTTTGGAGAAACGATCACAACTGACCTGGCGAACTATCGGGGTACTGATGATGAGGAATTGAAGTGGTCAGGTTCTTACAGACAAGGACCGAAAGGTGAATATCGGCAAGAAACCACGCCTGTAGATCAGTTTGAAGGCGCTAATGCCTTTGGTCTATGTGATATGCATGGCAATATATGGGAATGGTGTCAAGACCACTGGAATGATAACTATTGGATGGCACCAACCGATGGTAGTCCTTGGTTAACCAATAACAAACAGGCACTTCGTGTTCTTCGGGGTGGTGCGTGGAACTACAACCCTTGGTTTTGCCGTTCTGCCTCTCGTGACGACTATGACCCTGGCTATCGTGGTAGTGATGTTGGTTTTCGGGTTTGTTGTTCTGCCTCCAAGGCTCTTTAGTAGCCCTCTGCTATTTTGTCCTCTTGCTCTTTTCTCTTTTTTGCGCGAAGCCTTTACCATAGGTATTCTTATGGTTTGAGAATGAAGCTATCACAGTGATGGGGTCTAAAAAGCCTGAAATCTCTCTGGTCGATCGTCAAAATCGTTGTGATGTTCAGCCGTTCTGCGATCGCCATGACACAGGCATCCACAAAATCAATTTTGCTGTCAATATACTGCTCTAAAATATTGGCAATACGAGCAAGATCAGAATCTGTGGCAGCAATCAGTTCAAAGCGGCTGCTAGATAAGCCTCTCAAAAACTGGATGACGGTGGCGATCGCTGCATCTCGCCCAATCAAATAAGCGACCTCAACCAGCACCATTTGAGGCAGTAGAATCTGTGGATATTGCAAGTAGATTGGGGCAACATCGGCGTGGCGTTGATCAGCGCGATTGACTAAAGCCACAACAAAACCTGTATCGGCTATGACTCTTTCCATGAGAACCCAGAGGTTGAACTCAATTCTTGCTGCAAGATATCTTCAGATTGGGTCGCAAGATCGGGAGAACCAGAGAATAGCCCAATTAACGGGTCTTCTATTGGGCTGGATGGACGAGTATCTACTGAAGTGGATTGCATTTCTTGGGCAACAAGTTGCATCAGTTGACTCACCAGCCGAATCTGTTCATGCAGGCTAAGTTGCTGTGCAGCGGTGAGTAGCTCTTGGATTGTCATATCGTTTCCCTCAGCGATCGTCGATTCACCAGGTCTTTGTCTTCATTGTGCCTCAGATTATTCTCAGAGGATAAAGCGAGCCAGCTATGGGGGTAGCCAGGACTAATAGAACGCTGCTCTGTCATTCTAGGTTTGTCGCCTCGATTTTTTTGACCTTTCTCATGAATGACCCTGTATGGCAGTTTAAGGTTTAGCAAATCATTTAATGCTGAAAATGTTAATTTTTTTAACGCTTGAAATCTAGCGTACAAAAACCAAACCCATAGGGTCTGGGCGCAACTTCTTCAGTGTTTTCACCAGGTTGAACCCTGCCAGAACCGCCTTTATGGTGAAGAAAATTTCTGAGGTTCTTCCCTATGGCTTTCATCACTCCCACTCAGCTTTTCACGGGTTATCAGTTACTCGGTTCTGGTGAAGCAGCTCCAGCAGAGGGTGTTTTTGTTCCCTTAACTTCATTAACTAATCTCACAGCGGGTGAAGCTAATACCTCAACCGGAGATGCCCGAAAGGTGCTGTTTGAGCTTTGCCGGACTGCCTTTAATGCCTACGCTGCGATGGATGCCGCTGCTAGACCCTCCCGTATGACCATCACACGAGCCACCCCGACTGGAGTAGATGCCAGCAAGGTTAGACAAGGCTATACCATCACCTTTGATTTAGATGTCAGCAACGCTGATGTTGCCGCTGAAAGCTAACCCCTAAGTTTGGGCGATCGCACTTTTTGAAATGACAAACTTAGGAGAACACAGCAATGGGACTAAATCGGTATGACTCACGAGATGAAGTGTATGTAAACCCGTTTCAAGGGTCGGGCATCAATTACGGCTTTCTAACCAACGTCAACAGCGAGAGAAGAGGAGTTTTAGGGCATACAGCAGTTGATCGGTCTGCCCTGCCACCCGCGATCGTTTTTGGGGCGAATGCGCCTAAACCAGGTAGAGCCTCCCGAAAATTTGCCGATGGACATGCCGCCAGTTTCTACGATATTGCTCAAGTGGCGGCACTGAGAAGTGCAGGATGGAGCCTCACCCGTCCGTTCATTCGACGGGCGCGAACGTCTGATCTAGCCTCAACCCGCTTTGTCACTGTTGGCGGAATTAAGTATGCATGGCAGTTGAACAACACGACAGCCACTCGCATCGGGGGTGATCTGGCAGGGCTGGGAGTTCAGACTCCCACTCAGAACGATCGCGATCTGGTGTTTGGAGCATCCTACCCCAAACCTCCCAGAGCCGTGAGAATCACCGATACAGGGTCGAGCCAGGATAGTGTCTCAACCTTTGCCGACCCATCACGAGCGGATAGCCTACCTGCTGGATGGAGGATTCAGGGTCGTGAATTTGTCGCCTAGTCTGCTCATTCTGCCGGGTGATCCAGAGTTTGACCTGACGTTATCGTGCAGCCTTCCACCCGGTTGGGTGGAGGTTGCGAGGCACATGAGTCAGCAGATCGCCTTTGTTGCCTCTGCTGACTCTGGTTTGCTTCGACCTGCCACAAATGCAGAGCTGACTGAGTATCTCTATGGCGGTGAATATGGCGAGCGATTGAATGAGCTGGAGTTAGGTCATGACCTGGGTAAAGATCTATGACCAGAGACTAGAACAACAGTCGGGGCAAGCCATTCCCACCGTTGTTTTAGAGGGGTTGAGTTGCAGAAGATTAAACTTCTCATGCACCTCTGAAAATCCCCGTCCTACCTGGAGGAAAGCACTCGATTTAGTACAGTTCGTACAATTCCCCATCATCGATGCTCCTAATTTGGAGTTCTTTCGCAGGTCAATCCCACTCAATCAGCACAAAATCATTGACCTACCGAGCTTTGTTCCTGCTACGACTTACTCACTCCAGCTAAAAATTCCTCACTGGCTTGAAAACATCACTATCCAGCTTTGGGAGTTTCAGGGGGAGATTAACCCGATCGTTCTACCCTTGCGGTCGCCCGGTTTTATTCTGCCCTTTGCAGGTCAGTTGCCCGATTCAGGTTACATCCTTGAGCCAGATGGCTACTATATTTTGCTGACATCTAACACGGTGCGAACCTTGGGGAATGCTTCATCCGGAGCAAACATTGCTCAAGACTGGGCACAAACCCTGTTTAAGCATTTGTGGGTGTCTTACCCAAATGAAATCTGCCCAGTTTACTCCCTTGGTAGTAAAGCCAATCGGGGCACCTCTGCCGATGAGGATTGGCAGGGCGATCGGCAAATTGCTTTACCTGATTTAAGAGGTCGAACATTCATCGGAGCGGGTGTGGTAGACACTGTAACCCGCACACGCGGAACATTTATCGGTCAAGACTCGATGATTCTCACCATTAATCACCTGCCTTCTCATAATCACCCTGGCAGTGCGATCGCCAATGCGGGCACTCACTTTCATACAGCCTCGACCGATGCTCAAGGCTATCACAGTCATACAGGGGGAACGGGTGCCGCTGGCAGTCATGCCCACTCATTCGATGCTCATGGCAATGCAGCGATCGGCAACTTTAGACCGCTTAGAAGTAACAACGCAGGGACATACAACACCCTCAGCACCTCTACGGTAGGTGATCATGCTCACTCAATTGGAGCTGACGGTTTACACGGTCATAATGTCTCAATTCAATGGGCAGGGGATCACGCTCATGGTTTAACCATCACGAGTCAAGGTTTGGGGAATCCCTTGAGCCTAATTCAACGTTCAATCGTAGAACACTATCTCATCTCCAGTGGAGCCAGATGACTTATGAATAGTGAATTGACAAATCTTTTAATTGGCTTAGCAGGGTTAGGCTTAGGAGTCATTACAACTGGAGCCGCTGGGTTGACCTGGTATGTCAACGGCAAAACTAAAGCATATGCGGCTGAACGAGATTTTGCCCATATCAAGCGCAACTATGAGCAAGCTCAGCAAGCCTTGTGTAGTTTGCAAGAGGATAATGACAAATTACACGATACTTTGATTGAGATGAAGGCTTACATCCTTGGAATTTCCAATCGGTTAGAGGGAATTGCAGCTAGATTGGACAGTGCCACAGGTGGATGGAGTCGTCGAAATGAGGGGTAATCTCACTTATTATATAGACTTAATTTTAGGCAACCTAAAGACTAGAATTAGGAGAATGCTCTCTAGGTGGGGATCAGAGAGAGTTAGATGGGGGACTCATAAGCCCAAGGTCGCAGGTTCAAATCCCGCCTGAGCCATCTTTTTACTCAAAACTGAATCCTCACATCCTAGATTTAGCAAGGGATGTGGGGATTCTGACTTTTGTAAACCATCTTAGATGTAGAGATCGAAATAGATTGACCTCTCAGCCCATCTCGACTTCTTATAGCTGGGTAGTGTTTCAGACCTGTTGCTACTAACCCCTGGCTGTCGCCGTCCCCCTTACCAAGGGGGACTACAGGGGGTCTTACAGAGGTTATCAACAGGTTTGGAACACCACCTTATAGCTGAAGCATGAACTGCCGAATTTGCTTGAGAAACTGGTTGCGACGGGGAATTGTGAAACTCTGCATCGACATTGATTCAGGTCAACGTTGAATCATTTCAGGTTGAAGTTGAATTGATGCAGGTCTAGGGTTAATTCTGTTCACATTTGAATATTAATTCAGAAGAGGTAATATCTCTTTAGATAGCCCCCTGCACCTGAGACCTACGGTATGAGTGGTTCAGCCAAAAAGAAGAAACCGATTCTGAAACTTGCTGCTTTAGATGAACCAGAGGGACAGGTGCCCTTAGAGTCGCCGTTTTATGTAGAGCGTCCCCCTATAGAAGCCCGATGTTATGAGGCGATCGCCAAACCAGGGGCATTGATTCGGATCAAGGCACCCCGGCAGATGGGCAAATCTTCCCTGATGCTCCGGATCTTCAGTTACGGCAATGACCAGGATTACCAGTCGGCAGTGTTGAACTTTCAACTGGTGGATCGGGAATCCCTCAGCAGCCTGGATCAGTTTTTGCAGTGGTTCTGTACCAGCATTACGGGTGAGCTGAATCTAGACGATCGGCTGGCGGATTTCTGGAAGGGGACTGTCAGCCCCAAAAACAAATGCACCAATTACTTCCAACGATATCTGCTGCCGACGGTGAACTGCCCCATCGTGCTCTGCCTGGATGAAGTGGATCAGGTGTTTGAGTATCCGACGATCGCCACTGATTTTTTTGGCATGTTACGGGCATGGCATGAGGACGCCAAGATTAAGCCCATCTGGAAAAACCTGCGTCTGGTGATCGTCCATTCTAAGGAAGTCTACATCCCCCTAAACATTAACCAATCTCCGTTTAATGTGGGAGTGCCGATTGAACTGCCTCCGCTGACCCAGGCACAGGTGGGAGATTTGGTGCAGCGTCATGGGCTGACCTGGGGTGAGGCTGAACTGCCACAATTGATGGGCATGGTGGGTGGTCATCCCTATCTGGTACGGATGGCTCTCTATCAGGTGGCACGGGAGGAACTGTCACTGGCGCAACTGTTGCAGATTGCCCCAACGGAAGGGGGACTGTATGGCGAACATCTGCGGCGACATTTGCTGAATCTGGAAGGTGACACGGAGTTGTTAGCCGCCATGAAGCAGGTAATTGCAGTGGATCAGCCCATTTCCATTGGCACCAGTGAGGCGTTTAAGCTGACCAGTCTGGGGCTGGTGCGGTTTGAGGGCAGCTGTGTGGTGCCAATGTGCAACCTCTATCGCCAGTATTTTCGGGAACGTTTGCTGGATCTGGAGGATGAAGAGCGGGAGGCGATCGCCCCCATCCCTACTCCCTCACTCCCCAATCCCCAACTCCCCGCCGCTCCAGCCGAACCCACCCCCGAAATCTACCTCTCCTACGCCTGGGGCGGTGAAAGAGAAGACTTTGTCAACCAACTGGATGCAGCATTTCAGGGCAAGGGGGTGACGCTGATCCGGGATAAGCGCAACCTGGGATATAAGGGCTTGATCAAAGAGTTTATGGAGCGGATCGGGCGTGGCAAGTGTGTGATTGCGGTGATCAGTGACAAGTATCTGAAATCGCCCAACTGTATGTTTGAACTGGTGCAGATTGCAGAGAACGGTCAGTTTCACGATCGCATCTTTCCCGTTGTTTTAGCGGATGCCCAAATCTATGACCCGATAGAACGGATCGAGTACGTGCGCTACTGGGAAGACCGGATCAAGAAATTGGAAGAGGCTATGCATGGTGTTTCTCCTGCCAATTTGCAGGGATTTCGGGAAGAGATCGACCAGTACACGCAAATTCGCCATACGATTGCGGGATTAACAGGCATTCTGAAGAATATGAATACGCTGACCTCAGAGATGCATAGCCAGTCTGAGTTTGATGAGCTATTTCAAGCGATCGCCACGAAACTCGCGGAGTAAGGCAATGGTAGATACCCCCTCTCATGCTTCCCCCGGTTCTCCCCACGTTGATGCCTATCAGGTGGGGGGTAGTCTGCCCGCCGATGCTTCGACCTATGTGAAACGGCAGGCGGATGATGTTTTCTATCAGGCTCTCAAAGCTGGAGAGTTTTGCTATGTGCTGAATTCGCGGCAGATGGGGAAGTCCAGCCTGAAGGTGCAGACGATGCAGCGATTGCTGGAAGACGGGGTTGCCTGTGCGGCGATCGACCTGACCCGCATTGGCACTGCTGATATGGAGCCAGAGCAGTGGTACAGCAGTGTGATCGACAGTATCGTCAGCAGCCTGGAGCTTTACGACACTTTTGACTTGTATAGCTGGTGGGAGGAGCATCGGCTGCTGACCTTTGTGCGTCGCTTTGACAAGTTTATCGATGAGGTACTGCTGCCTGCTATTTCCCAGCCGATTGTCATTTTCATTGATGAAATTGACAGCGTTCTCAGTATGCCTTTCAAGCTGGATGATTTCTTTGCCCTGCTTCGGGACTGGTATAACCGTCGAGCAGAGAAGCCCACCTATCGACGGCTAACTCTGGCATTGCTGGGGGTCACAACTCCGGCAGATCTGATTTCAGACAAACAGCGAACTCCTTTCAATATCGGTCGTCCCATTGATTTGATGGGATTTCAACTGGAGGAAGCCCAGCCGTTAATGCAGGGATTGGCAGTCAAAGTGAGCCAACCGGAACCGTTGATGCGGGCGGTGCTGGAGTGGACGGGGGGACAACCCTTTCTGACGCAGAAGGTGTGTAAGCTGATCTTGAGTGTGGCAGATGCCCCGTCTGCGGGACAGGAATCTGCCTGGGTGGAAGACCTGGTACAGCGGCGGATCATTGACAACTGGGAAGCCCAGGACACCCCCGAACACCTGAAGACGATTCGCGATCGCCTCCTGCTCAGCGGGGAACAGCGGAGTGGGCTACTGCTGGGGATGTATCAGCAAATTGTGCAACAGGAAAAGATCCCTGCCAATGACAGCCCGGAGCAGGTGGAACTGCGGCTGACGGGACTGGTGGTAAAGCGAGATGGCTGCTTGCGGGTCTATAACCGCATCTATCAGCAGGTGTTTAACCGGGACTGGGTAGATGGCGAACTGGCGAAGTTGCGCCCAACCTATTATGGAGCCGCGATCGCTGCCTGGCTAAAATCCGGTGATACCTCCCACCTGCTACGGGGCGAGGCACTGAAGGAGGCGATCGCCTGGTCTGATGGCAAACAACTGAGCGATGTGGACTCGCGCTTTTTGCGCCGGAGCCAGGATGCCGAAATGGGCGAGGTGGCGCAACGGCTGGCAGCAGAAGCAGAAGCCAACCAAATTTTGACCGCTGCCCGACAACAGGCAGAAGCGGAACTGGAATCCGCCAATCAGCAATTACTGGCAACCGAACAGCGGATTAAACGCAATCGCCGGACGTTGACGATTACATCGGTGTTGGCGATCGGGGCGACTGCACTGGCGATCGGGGCATTTAGCCTGGCAGGAGATCGGTTTAGCACGGCTAGAGATGCCCTGGCACAGGCGAAACAAGCGCAAGCGGAAGCAACAACGGCTCAAGAGGAAGCAAATCGCAGCAGACAAGATGCAACAGATGCTCAGGCAGAGGTAAGACGCAGCAGGGCACTAGGACGGCAGGCGATCGCCCAGGCAAGGGCTATAGAAGAAGAGGCACAACAAGCCGTTGACCAGGCGACGGGGCAGTTAAGCCAGGCAAACCGAGCAAAAGCCCAGGCAGACCGAACCCGGGCAGAGGCTCTGCGGCAGGCTGAAGCTGCTCAGGATCAGGCTCAGAGAGCAGAAGCGGATGCCGGAGCAGCCCTGGCAACCCGAGCCCAGGCAGAAGCTGCCCTGACAGAAGCCCGGACTATCACCCAGATCGAACGGCAAAGCACCCAGGCTCTACGCCAATTTGAGAACGATCAGATCGGCGGGCTAATGGCGGCATTGAAGGCAGGAGAGCAACTGCAAACCCTGGTACAGCAAAAAGCACAAGAACCCAATGCCACTCTAATCAATGGCAAACTGGCACTGGCAAACTACCCCGCCACCAGCCCCCTCTATTCTCTAAACCAAATTTTGAGTGCCATTCAGTGGAAGCACGCCATTCCAACTCGTCAAAGCCTTGTCAGGAGTGTGAGCTGGAGTGAGGATGGGCAAACCCTCGCCACGGGCGGATATGATGGCAGTGTCAAGCTCTGGAGCCGCAGCGGCGACCTGATCAAAACCCTCGATGCCCAGCAAGGCAGTGTCTTTAGTGTGAGCTGGAGTGGGGATGGGCAAACCCTCGCCACGGGCGGAGATGATGGCAGTGTCAAGCTCTGGAGCCGCAGCGGCGACCTGATCAAAACCCTCGATGCCCAGCAAGGCAGTGTCAGGAGTGTGAGCTGGAGTGAGGATGGGCAAACCCTCGCCACGGGCGGATATGATGGCAGTGTCAAGCTCTGGAGCCGCAGCGGCGACCTGATCAAAACCCTC
>NZ_JACJSA010000041.1 GCF_014697545.1 Oscillatoria sp. FACHB-1407
ATTCGTGACTGGAAACCTGCTCTCAATCGCTTCGCGATTGAATTCGGCGATCGCTTTCCAACTTGAGTTTTTACCCTTGACACAATCTATTTGACATACCCCTAAGAGATTTTCCCACTTGCAAGGTCAGCTAACCATATCTGTTTTGATAAGCTCCATAAGTTCGACCATGGCTGTGTGGCAATAGGACGATGCCTGCCGCTATCAGAGCTAGTTGTTGCCCGAAAGCACGCGACCTATGTCTATTATCCTCAAGATTCCATCCGTAACATCCATAAGTTGATCCGTAGCACTTTTCTCAACATAGTACGAGAACGAATTATCCTCAGCGATAGTAGTTGAAGTTCTTGCTACTCCATCCTGATCAAAATTGCGTTGACCACTATTTGATACAGATGTAAAGTTACCGAATCTAACTCTGTTCTCACTATCCAGCATCAACTGATTGGCGATCTTGCCACCTTCATCAAGGATATTGAATGAGTGCCTCAATGTTCCAGCGGTGTCATACATTCCATAACTTAAATCTCCATTTGCCTGGATAGTTTGATGAAAGCGTCGCACTTTGTTTCTATCAAAGATCTCATTTGCTGTCGTTCCATCGGGCAGTACAGCAGCACCAAATTGCAATACTCCGTTGCTTCCAAAAGTGTAGTCAGTGACAGTTCCATCAGCAGCAGTCGATAGAAATATACCTCCTTTTTCTGAGTTGTTTTCATTCCCCACACCCAGTACTGCAAGCGTTGCTAAATTTGAAACTTCCTCGTGATCATCTGAAAATGTCACTGCTGCAAATCGAGGACTACCGGCTGTGTCAAATAATCTAAATCGCGCACTCCCTTCTTTATCAATACTTATTTGTGCTCTTTCAACACCATTGGAATCATAAAAGGACTGATAGATGTTTGAACTATCGGTAGCGTCAATTTTTAAGCGGACATTTTGATTTTCATCTTTAAAAGTTAACTGCCTTAACTCTAAAACATCAGGGATCTCCATACTGGAAATAGTCGTTTGAGTGCCGTTTGCCCCTGGTTGAGTACAACTTACAGTAACGATTAGAATAATCACGACTGATACCAAAAACTTCATTACCTGGTTTTGATGCTCCAGGGATTTGATACGTTGTGAGATAGTGCGATATTCATCTCGAGAAATTGGCATCAGTCATTCTCCTACATGAGGTAGTCATCTGCTCTTGACAAGCCTACATCTTGTTTGGGCTGCGATTGGGATAACCGCACTTCCAAAGACGCAGACTCCAATTAGAGAATGGCACAAATTATCTATTGGCACAGATAATTTAATTTTTTTTACAATACTTAAAGTAAAGTGTTGATTATCAGCTCTTTTGTTAAGTCATTTAATTTACCGTTGATAACTACCTCTATGGATGCTCAAACTCTGGCTACTCAACCTAACTCCCCTACCTCCACTTGGAAAATTAAGTTGTTATATGATGGGGCGTGCCCGTTGTGTCTGCGAGAGGTCAACTTTTTAAGACGACGGGATGCGGGTCGTGGATTAGTAGCATTTATCGATATTGCAGAGGATGACTATTCCCCAGAGGCGAATGGGGGAGTCGATTTCGAGACAGCGATGGGGCGCATTCACGCAGTGTTGCCGGATGGCACGGTGATCAAAAACGTTGAGGTTTTCCGTCAGGTGTATGAGGTGTTGGGCATGGGTTGGGTCTATGCCATTACGAAAATCCCTGTGATTGGCTTTATTGCCGATGCTTTATATGAATGGTGGGCAGACTATCGTTTACCGTTGACCGGGCGAGGTAGTTTAGCGGCAATTATGCGCGATCGCCAAAACCGCCTTGCTACTTGTGACACGGAAGGACGTTGCCGCTTACCCGACGATCGGGAGTGATGGATATAGCAACTATCGAGACGCCGAGGCAAGAGAGTGTGAGGATCTCACCCCAATCAGAGCTTCCATCCCTACACTTCGTTTTAACCAATCCTTTGGTTGCTCTATCACACTAGTACAGCAAAAAATAAGTTTTGAAAGGGGTGAAGGGGTGAAACCCCTTCTTGGGGGCGAAGCCCCCAAACCCCCTGCATTGCAGAACTTTGTGTTCGCAACACTAGAATGGCAACGAAGAGAGTGGCAACGAAAGTTACAACATCTCCAGTGCAACGGGTTTTACTGGAGGTGGAAAAGCACGATCCAAGGCTTGCAGATCGTCCGGGGAAAGTTTGAGATCGAGAGCGGCTCGATTTTCCTTAACGTGAGTCACATTACTGGCTTTGGGAATGACGATCACATTCTCTTGATGCAGTAACCAGGCGATCGCGACCTGGGCTGCGGTGACTCCCTTTTCCTGGGCGATCGCTTTCAATGTGCGGTTTTGCAACAGTCGCCCCTGCTCAACGGGGGAGTATGCCATCACAGGAATTTGATGTTGTTGACACCAGGGCAAAAGGTTCCATTCAATGCCACGTCGCTGCAAGTTATAGAGCACTTGATTCGTTGCGATCGCTTCTCCTCCAGGTAACGTGTTCGCTTCCTCCATATCCGCTACATCAAAGTTGCTAACCCCATAGTCACGAATTTTGCCTGCCTGTTTCAGGGTTTGAAATGCCTCTAGCGTTTCTGATAAAGGAATGGAGCCTCGCCAGTGCAGCAAATAAAGATCAAGATAGTCCGTTTTGAGTCGTTGTAGACTGCGCTCACAGGCAGCGATCGCACCTCGTCGTGAGGCATTGTGAGGATAGACCTTGCTAACCAAGAAAACGCTTTCTCGTCGCTGGGCGATCACCTCAGCTATCACGGTTTCGGCTCCTCCTTCCCCATACATCTCAGCCGTGTCAATCAGATTCATCCCCAAATCCAATCCTTGTTGCAGAGCCGCAATCTCTTGTTGGCGTTGGGCGATCGCCTCTCCCATCCTCCATGTCCCCAGTCCTAACACTGGGATGGACTGACCCGATGACAACTGGATTGTTTTCATACAAACCTCGACAACTCTAAAACTAGATCGTCCTCAATCCCTATATGAATACCACTATCTAAGAGTTGATTTGTCAATAACATTGATGGATGAGAGATCAGTTTATACCCTTCAATGAAAGGCTATAGCAGTCCTAAATCGATCGTGAAATTTACTCTTTCATTCATCATGCGTCATTCGTCCTTTGTGTATGACCAGCAACGATTAACCATTGACCATTGACAATTAACCATTGACCATTGACCCTATCTCAGACTTCTTCATGAATCAAATAGGATGGCTATATACACCTGCTTCTTGCCAATCCCTTTTAATTAACGAAAGAGCCCCAACTAGTGAAATTTCATTTGGAATAACGACCAGGATTAACGTCGCCGAGGCATTTTTATAGTGCAAAGTTGACATACAAGGAACTTTCCAACCTCTTTTGAAGTCATTATCACGCGCATCACAATGACACCAATAAAATCAAATTAATTAATTTAGAGTTACATTCCTAACTCACTCAGATAACAATGAATTCAAAATTCTTACCTCTAAAGGTTATCCTTAATCAGACATATATATTTCATATAGGATACAGTAACGGAACATGCACGAATTAAAAATCTATTTTATTTCTTACAAAATTTCCGTATATTCACTCAACTCAGTAAAGACTTTATGAAGTTAAGGTATGCATGATATTGAGTTAGGCTAACGCATCTACCTGATCGATCCGTAGTTATGAGGACAACATGATGACAACTAAAAAACCTCAAACGAGCGTATCTTCAGGAGCTTTGAGATTTAGATTAAAACTGCTGTTGCTGAAGTTATCTGACGCAGCAATTCGTCATCCCTAAATTCACACCTTTGACCGTTGGTATTGCTATAACACGGTTAAGCAATTGACTCGGTTACTGGAATCTTGCCCCTTTTCCTGTAGTCAGCCCTCAAATGAATTCGGGGCTAATCGTAACCATTTGAAGTAAGTTGCAGTCCGTTGTAAGGACTTCCTTAGAAACCGCGTAATTCATGCACGGCAAGATTCAACTTGCTTGTCAGAACAAGCATTTTGTCAATGAGATATGCCCCATGTTTGATGTGTCTCATTGAGTTCTATAGCGGTATCTGCTGGGGTGAAGTACGGGATGTGAAACCCCCACACGGGGGGCACGGTAGTGTTTCAGATCTGTTGCCACTAACCCCCGGCTGTCGCCGTCCCCCTTACCAAGGGGGACTACAGGGGGTCTTACAGAGGTTATCAACAGGTTTGGAACACCACCCAGGGATTACGGCTATCCTGATTCGCTACTTTCTGCAAGTTCTAGCCCTTAAGAGCCAGTGTGGAACAGCGTCCCCCCTTGGGGTTGCACTCTCTTGACTTGCATTTGCAGCGGACTCAACCGATTCTCTCTCGCTTAATCGCGATCGCTGAATGTCTTTAGCGACGCGGCTTTAGCCTGCCCCAGTCAAGCTTGGGGCACTTGCACTAAAAATTTTGGAGCTAATTCATGCAAGTAGTAAACCATTCCTCTACTCTGTTAAATTCTGCTGCCTACACTGCGACTCAAGGAACAACATCTTCTCTCAATCATCAGACTGCTCTTTCCAATGTCAGAACCCGCACATTGGCTCGTGCAATGAGCACACCGGGACAAACCGCTTTACAGCTAGAAGCAGAAACCATGAGCTTGAGCGGTTACACCCGACAAGCAACCAGCATCGCCAGTGGTCGCAGCTACGTTCAACTCTCTGGTAACAGTGGCACTGTCTCAACTCGATTTACCGGAACAAGCGGTCGCTACAAAATGGTATTGCAGTATTTTGATGAGAATGACGGGAGATCAACTTTTACCGCTAAGGTCGGTAGTTCGACAATAGGTTCATTGACTGCCAATCGCAATCTGGGATCAGCCAATGCCAACCAACGGACGTTAACCAGTAGGGCGATCGCAAATGATGTCAGAATCAACAACGGGCAAATCATTAGCATTCGGGGCGTTAAAAATGCTGGGGAACTAGCTCGGTTAGACAGCATCACCTTGACTCCCGTCATTCCCCCCACTCCAACATCACCGCCAACATCAACCCCAACATCCCCCATTAACCCCAACCCCTCAACTGGAGGCTCCACAGACCCCTTTGCTAACGAATTTGGCTCAGGTTGGATGACCCGCTGGGGTGTGCGTTCATCAGGCTCCTGGGGGCAACAAAATATGCAAGTTGTGGCGGATGAAACAGGCAGATTTGGCAATGTCTTGCGAGTCACCTATCCGGCAGGGTCAGCCAGTCCAACTGTCACTCGTAGCGATCAAGCACCCGTTGGTGGAACGCAGTTCTACGCCGATATGGGCATGACTCCCCAAACATCAGCCCGACTGAGCTACTACGTGCGATTCTCAGAGAACTTCAACTTTGTCAAAGGAGGCAAATTACCTGGATTGTATGGCGGAACAGGAAACAGTGGTGGCGACATCCCCAATGGCACCGATGGATTTTCTACCCGTTATATGTGGCGCACAGGCGGGCAGGGCGAGATCTATGCCTATATGCCCACCAGCCAGGATCATGGCACGTCGATCGATCGCGGTGCGTGGCAATTTAGACCCGGCGTTTGGCATCATATTGAGCAACAAGTGACCCTCAACCAGCCCGGTAAGAGTGATGGTCAAGTGCAGGTTTGGTTTGATGGTAAAGCAGTCGCCCAGGAAGGAGGTTTAACCTTCCGCACCACCGATTCGTTACGGTTGAACGGGTTGTTCTTCTCAACCTTTTTTGGAGGTGGTGATACATCCTGGGCAACCCCTCAAAATGTTCATGCTGACTTTGCTCACTTCTCGATCGCCCCGGTGTAGCAACGTCCCTCTAACTTGAAATTCTGGTAATTGCTCAACCCAGTAGCCAATCGGTTTGCTGAGAGGTCAGCGCACGGGAAATGGCATCAAAGGCAGAAATGCCCTGACGCTGCGCAGTGTTGACCAGTGAGCGAACTTGAGCGAATAGCTCCGCCCCTCAGTCGGAACGGAAGCTGTTGGTCACCTTGCGAAAGATGACACTCCAGCGCAACGCTTGCTCACTGGAATTGTTAGTCGGTGGAATCGTCTCATCCGTCAAAAACAACAACAGATGAGCACGAATTTTTTGATAGCGTTTGAGCAACCGCTGTCCCTCGACTGATTGGGGTTTGAGATTCAAAATCTCCCGCATTGAACCGCGAAATCGAGCGCAATACTGCTCGATGATCCAGGCAACCAGGGTGCGTTGCCGTTGTTGCAAGGCAATGGCTTTGAGGAACAGCCGCTTCATCCGGGAAGCAAACAAAGCTAGGAATGTACGCATGGAGACTCTGCCTCCTAAAGTAACGGTTGGAGGCAGAGCCTCCGTCACTCCATTTCCAAGCAGGAGCTTGGAAACGAGGTTTGTATAAGATGTGTTTACGAAGAGAGTGACAGAAGAGGGCTATAGTGATAAGCCCATTTTGTTTCTGCATGGGTGGGCATTTCCTCTGCACCATATCACGAGATTTTAGAACGGTTGTCGCGACATCACACGCTGATCGCACCCGATCTACCGAGCTTTGCGCGATCGCCCTATGGTGAACTGATCTCGGACTACGACGACTATGCCAGCTTGATGCTGTCTTTTTTAGATGCGCTCAATCTCAAACAAGTGCATGTCGTGGGGCACTCCTTGGGTGGAGAAATTGCCATTACCCTCGCGACCCTCGCCCAGATCGGATCAAAAGCCTGGTGTTGGCAGATAGCACGGGAGTTCCAGTGGTTTCTCTGCTGGAGATTACGCTGATTCGAGCGTTTGAGATGGTGGCTCAGATTTCCCTGCCAAGGCTAAAACTGCAAATGGTAGACATTCCCCAAGTCTTTTCTCACAACCTGTTATTCAACACAGGCAATGTGATTCAAGCACTGCTGCTGTCGTTAGAAACCAACTTGAAACATTTACTTCCCCAGATTCAGGCTCCCTGTTTGTTGTTGTGGGCAGAAAAAGACCTGACCCCCCTGTTAAAAGTGGCTCACGAAATGGCTGCATTAATCCCCCATGCCACCCTCAAAACAGTCGATGTGGGATGGCATGAGTGAAGGCTGTGGTATCCCGAAAAGTTTGCCTCGATTGTGCTGAATTTCGTGCGTCAAAACGAACGCTAGTGTCATATCACAGTCGTCACTCTGCCAGAATCCAGGTCATACCGACCGCCGACAATTTTCAATTTGCCAGATTTGACTCGTTCCATGAGCAGGGGCGATCGCTTCAACTGGTCAATCTGGTAATGCACATTGGCGACTACGGCATTCTCAACCATATCTCCTGATTTCCCTTTGACGCGCTCGACCGCGGGCAAAATGGCTTTGACAAAGCTACCAATCTCACCCGGTAATGCCTCATTTTGAACGGCAGCCGTGACGGCTCCACAGCGTTCGTGACCCAACACCATCAATAGGGGGGTGCCCAGCAACACGACCGCATATTCGATACTGCCAAGGGCTTCTGGTGTCGCAATATTTCCCGCAATCCGCACGTCAAAAATATTACCGATGCCCTGGTCAAAAATGAGTTCTGCGGGGACTCGTGAATCTGCACAACTCAACACGGTTGCAAAGGGATGTTGTGCCTGAGCCACCGCCTGCACACGCGCTTGAGACTGATCAGGATATTGGGGATGGTGTTGCATGAAGCGTTGATTGCCATCCAATAGCCTTCGTAATGCTGCATTGGGATCGAGCACTGGATCAGTCTCCAATTCTGCTGCATGAGCCGGATTGATCCGCCCTAAGATACTGGTTGCACCGGAAAGCCCAAGCAAGCTCGCCGTTCCCATTCTTAAAAAATCACGACGTTGAATCGAATCTTTGTTGAAATTCATAGAATAATCCCAGGGAATGAATGGCACTTAAGGCTTGAAAGAAATTGACTCATGTCGGGGCGAGTGAGCATTCGCCCCTAAGGAATGAAAATTAAATAAGTTCGATGTTTGGTAGGGGCGGGTTTCGCCGTTGAATCCATTGCAAGGTGTAGATTAATCTGATAAACCCGCCTGTACAGTTTGCGGATTTAATAAATTCACAATCATTAAGTATAAGTTTCAAATTTTGTATTTAATTCGCTTCCTAAAAATCTTCTAAACGATACGGGCGTTTAGTCAAACGCCCCTACATAAGATCCTGTTTCAACATCTTGCATCCTTAAAGGGATGCAACAGATTTCATCGAGCTAATCTCCATGACATCCGAGATGTAACAGGTTCCTCCAAATTTGTTAAGCAAGGGACGCAGATTTTCTACGACGGGCTTAAGTTGATCCGGTACACAAAACGCCAGAATGTAGACGTTATCGAGCATCGTCATATCTAAGTCTTCGGTTGTTTCACCTCTTAATCCTCTACCTGTCACGTTGCGGATTACCGCATGACCATGCACACCAGACTTATCTAAACTTTCTAAAATCTTGCCTAACTCAAACGAGTTAGCAATGATCTCAATTCGTTTCATCGAATGCATACTATTACCTCCAAAGAAGGTTAATTCCGTATAGATAAAGCGGAATTCCCACAATGATGTTGAAGGGAAACGTGACTGCCAGGGCAGTCGAAACGTATAGGCTGGGATTTGCTTCAGGAACTGTTAATCGCATGGCAGCAGGGACAGCAATATACGAAGCACTCGCACACAAGACCGCAAACAAAAGTGCGTCCCCTCTAGGCATGTTAATGAACTTGGCAATCAGTAACCCGATCCCGGCGTTCACTATAGGAATCAGTATGGCAAATGAAATGAGGAAAATGCCTGTTTTTTGCAAGTCCTTAATTCTTCTGGCGGCAACAAGTCCCATGTCGAGCAAGAAGAAGGTCAAAACACCATAAAACATTCCTTGCGTAAAGGGTTCTAATACTTCCCATCCGTGTTCCCCCGTTGCAAAGCCGATTGCCAGACTCCCTACGAGCAAAAAGACCGAACTGTTGAGAAATGCGTCTCGCAATACTTCAGGCCAGGAGAACTCGCGTTTTTCATCGATGGCGAACAGATTGACGAGAATCAACCCCACAATGATGGCTGGTGACTCCATGAGAGCCAGGGCTGCCACCATGTAACCATCAGTATCAATGCCCAGTTCATTGAGAAACGCTGTTGCTGTAATGAACGTGACCGCACTGATGGAACCATAGGTTGCTGCGATCGCCGCCGCATCATAAGTATCTAGCTTCAATTTGAGAATAAAGAAGGTGTAGACCGGGACGGCACATGCCATCAACATGGCAGCCAACAGCGTTAAAATGACCTCTTGCGTAATGCCGCTTTTGACTAACTCAACGCCGCCCTTAAAGCCGATCGCCAGCAGCAGATACAACGAAAATAACTTGGGGACAGGTGGAGGAATTTCGAGATCGGATTTAACTAAAACAGCAATCATTCCCAGGAAAAAGAACAGAATGGGTGGATTGAGGATATTAGACACAATCAAACTGATATCCACGTCCATTCCTCCTTACACTGAGCAACCAAAAAGTTTAGAAAACTTTGCATTATCGAATAACGTTGTGCTGAATGAATCATCATGTATCGTGTTGTACTGCTCCTGTCAATTCTTGGACTAGTGTTGCGAACACAAAGTTCTGCAATGTAGGGGGTTTGGGGGCTTCGCCCCCAAGAAGGGGTGGAATCCCTTCACCCCTTTCAAAACTTATTTTTTGCTGTACTAGTTGATATACTCCACAGTTTTGCGAGCGAGAGCTGTCATAGACAAATAAAAGGCGTTGTCCTGGACATCATGCGATCGCGCCATCTCAGTTGCCAGTTTCAAAGCACTTAAAAAACCGACATAAAAATCCTGCGATTCTCCATGGGTAATCACGCTCGATACTGCCTGCAAAATTTCTAAATGGTCGAGAGGCGCGCTCTTTAACAGGTCAATTTCTTCTCTTGAAATTTGATACACAGCGTAATCTCCAATTGACTCGCAGGAATAATCCGGGAACGGTTACTATTCTGATCATCCTAAAGCGTCTTCTTAGAAAGAATTTGGAAATCAATCTGTGTTCTGTAGAAAAGAAGGGTGTGAGGGCTGGAGGAGAATTACCCCAAAACTGGTTGCTTACAGGGTTAATTGCAATTAACCCAACCGAAAACTGCCCGCATTAAGCGTACCAACTGCAATGTTGGATAACTGTGCCAAATTTCTAAAGCCACCTGCGACATCCCCATTCGTATCAACCCGAACAACCGTGTCACTACCCAACTGAGCCAGTCTCACATACGCCGCAAAGCGATCGCCCCTTCTATAGGCGGGTTGGTTAAACGCAACTCGCAGATCAATCACATCTCGTCTAACCTGAAAATCAGCAATCACATCACCGCGATCGCCCACGGAGGTGTAAATGAAGCGATCGCTTCCTAAGCCGCCCCGCAATAGGTCTGATCCCTCTCCTCCAGTCAGTTGGTCATTGCCCGTACTTCCCACGATCACATCGCTGTCAGAACCACCCAAAAGAACATCCCGTCCGGCATTGCCTTCCAAAAAGTCTGCTCCATCCTGTCCCCGCAAAATATCATTGCCACTAAAGCCCACCAATCGGTCTGCTGCTGCCGTTCCATTGCGTACGACGGAACTGGTGATCCCCGTGATCACATCACGTCGCAGCACACCTGCAAACAGGTTGTGCCCCCTAGCGGTTGGATGTACCCGATCCCAAAAGAAGAATTGATTGGGATCAACGGTTGGGTCTTGGGGAAAGATGGCATTAACGTAGGGAGCCGTGATGTTAGAGAAGCCGAATTGGGCTGGGTTTTGGGCAATACTCTCGGCGATCGGAAACAAGTCAGCAAAGACAATATTGACCCCAGAGAAAGTGGCTTCTAAGGGCGTGAGAGTGGATTCCAGTGCTGCATTAAAGGCGAGGCTCGCCTGCGTTAACGGTTGCAATAACCCCTGCTCTAGAGCCTGAGGAGTTCTACCCAGGTTGGGCGTTTGCACCACGACAATGTTTTTTGCACCCGACTGTGCCAGAGTAGTTACGGCGGTGGTGACATTAGCAATGGCTGTGTTGAGCGTCGCTGTGGGATCAGAGGGGGATGCATTCAACAGGTCGTTTGCGCCGATCCAGACCAGGTACAGGTCTTCAGAACCTGCCCCTAACGTAGTAGCTTGGCTGGTAAAGCGATCGACTTGATTGAGCAACCCTCCGATTTGCACTCCCAGGAAGTCGAACACGTTGGTGCGCCCTGTTTGCGCTCCTCCCAACGCAAAATTGGTGGATTGATACCCTAACCCAAGGGATGTGGCTAAGGTTTCTACTGCGACTGCCCCATTAGAAAAACGTCCATTGACATAAGGCGGTGGTGGAAACAACCCTCCACTCAATTGAAAAATGTTGCCCGTATCCGATAGGCTATCTCCAAATATGAACAGGTCATACCGAGTTGCAGCGTTAAGGCTCCCTGAGTCGCGCGTTGCCATGGGTGTTTCCTTGATGAGGGGACTTAAAATAATGGGATGTACAGCTTTGCCATACATCCCACCTGAAATCAATATAAGTTAGTTGTTTGATTAAGCTGGAGTCAGCTGCACGATGAGTGCGCGTCGATCTAACGATTGCACTTTGCCGGCTTGCCCCAGGTCTATAACAATCCGATCGAGTAACTCTGCGGCGCGATCGCGATTTTGATGTTCTCGACCTCGTAACCGAATTTGAAACTTAACTGAATCACCCTTACCTAACCACTCAGTCGCCCAATCGATCCGCAGCTTGTAATCCGATTCCCCGACGTTAGGGCGCAGTCTCACCTCTTTAACCGTAGGTCGGGCACTGTGGCGTTGACGTTTTTTCTGCTGGTATTGATGCTTACCATAGTCCAGGATCTTAGCTACGGGAGCATCTTTGCCCTCGGAGACGACCACAAGGTCGAGTCCGGCATTGGCAGCCAGTTGGAGTGCCTCACGGGTGTCTGTCAAACCATGGTTGTTATTCTCATGATCAATGAGAAGAACTTGAGGGGAGCGGATTTGACGGTTAATCAGTTGTTTTGTAGCGATAATAGTTGCCTCTTTAGAAATGAAGTGATGAATCAAACCGATACTACCAGCGTAGCGCAGTAATCCAGTTATGGGACATTCTCTTATTGATGGGAGTTCAGCCAGGAGCAAAGACCACCTGGATGGTTTAGAGCTTAAGATTGATTATTGAATCAGCTCTAATACCTCGCATTTAGCCATGCTGGCTAATTAACCATGCCTCGTAAAATGGCACCCCGCAAATCAGCCTGACTGAGATCAACCTCACTCAAATTTGCATTTGTTAAGTTTGCCATGATCAGTTTAGTGTCAGTCAGATTTGCTCCAGTCAGAATGGCATCTGATAGATTGACTTGACTGAGATCGGCTTTAGCAAGATTTGCCTTAGTCAGGTTTGCGCCACTGAAATTTGCACCACTCAGGTTCAGATTTCTCAGGTTAACCGCCATCAAGTTCAGGTTTCTAAAGTCCCGCTGCCCTGCTTTATAACGACTGATGAGCTCTGCAATTTTCATAACAGTGTTGGATTGATATGGAACTTGAACGGAACGATGAATACGAACGACGAATGTGATGGTACTTCCCGAAATCACACTCGACCCATCCATTCAAAACTAGTACGCTGCTGTTCGTCTCCGACGCTGTTTTCTTCTGGCGATCGCCTTACGTTTGCGCTTTTCAATCGGGGTTTCAAAATGACGGTTTTTTCTCATATCTGGAAAAATCCCAGCTTGAGACACTTTTCGCTTAAAGCGACGAAGCCCTGACTCAATCCCTTCATCTTCACCAAGAACTACTTGAGTCATCTTAATTTCCCCCTCCAATGGGTTAAACGATCACTGGATCGGGTCAAACAATCCAGATGGAACCTATCAAAAAGGGTAGACTTACTGCCTACCCTTTAAGATTGCAGATTTTAGACGTTAACTTTCAAACGCTAGTTGCAGGGATTAATAACGACGGGAAGAATTGTTCTTCCGATTGTTATTACCCCAAGAGTTTGAAGAGCCTCTTTCCTCACGAGGTTTGGCTTTGTTAACCTTTAGATCGCGCCCCATCCATTCCGCACCATCTAAGGCTTCAATGGCAGCAGTTTCTTCTGCTTCTGTACCCATTTCTACAAACCCAAAGCCGCGCATACGACCTGTTTCACGATCAGCAGGCAATTGAATGCGCTTGACCGTACCATATTCTGCAAAGACCTGATTTAGGTCGCTCTCTGTAACTTCGTAGGATAAGTTACCGACGTAAATTGACATAGTCGAAGTATCTCCGAATCAACATGTGTGGAGAGTTAAGTTCGGAGAAACGCCAAGAAGACGAATTAAACAACCGAAAATAATTTCCAAGATGCCCCCAGCTTAACATGGATTTTCGCAATTGAAAGTTTATGTAACTTAATGTGATGCTTACAAAAAGAGCGAAATATAGATCCGATATTGACTCAATCTCGCACTCGCTTGAAAGCCGATTACTTAAGGCTTGGAGCGGCGTTTAGGGGTCAAAGACGCTTTGGAAGACGTTCGACGTTTAGAGGCAGGTTTACGGGTTGGGCGCAGAGGCGGTGGTTGCAGGGCTTTCCAACCTTTTGTTTTGAAGCGTTTGTAGGTGGAAAGTGCCCCATCAGCAATATAGTGGCTCAAAGCACCTAACTCTAGCCCCAGCACCAGCATCAGCCATTCTACTCGGCGTTGTTGCAGCGATCGCCCCAAAAATCCAGCAATGTCTCCCCAGGTCCAACCCAATTGCCATAGTTCATTCATTAACGCCAGCGTGATGAAGCTAACCAGTCCAACCCAAGTGAGTAAGTAAACAATTCGCAGGGCTGTCCCCGTGACGGGAGAGTGTGATAGGGGCGATCGATGTTTGATGCTGCCCCGATAGGGAATCCAGATCCAGCGGAACCAACCCCATCGCTTAAATTGAACGGAATGGATGTCAAGATCGGGACCAAACATCAATCCGCCAAACAAATAACCGCTACAGATGATGAGCGTTAGCGTACTGCTCTGAGTCGCGATCAGGGTTAACCCACCGACTAGAGGCAATGTCCACAGGGTAATGCGATCGTGAGTTCGGCCAGAGGGCATGGTTCAAGACGCTAGATCATCAGTACTCTATTGAAAAGCATCCTAATACCAATTGGCGGAATTGGGGATATGCCGATCCAGCATTACCAGGCAAAAAAACTTTTTTTGAAATTAGGTGACCAGAAATCCAAAAATGTCTGCTACAATGTTTAACCGTGCCGATAAACGGTACTTCCCCCCTCCGGGCGGTTAGCTCAGTTGGTAGAGCGCCTGCCTTACAAGCAGGATGTCACTGGTTCGAGTCCAGTACTGCCCATTCCAAGAAAAACAAAGCTGTAATTTTCAAAAGCTACTACTGCTATACGGGCAGTTCGCGAAATACCTCTGCGAAGCGAAACACCCCTGCAAAGTTCATATATTTGACATCAGTTTAATTAAGATCCTGGCGAATGAATTCGCAGCTACCGGAACCAAGTCTGCCTTCGCAGACTACGGGAGATCAAGGGGTAGACAAACTGACGCACAATTCGATGTACTTAGTATAACTTGTCGTAAATAAGGGTGGGAATTTGGGGTGCAGGGGTGGAACCTCTGTCTAGGGGCACAGCCCTCATACCCCCTGGTTTTATTTCCAAACCCTATCTGTGAATAACAGTAATTAGATGCACTTTATACATAGAGTTTGGTTTGTATCTTTAGGAAGATGTTTTAACTAAAGACGCTCTACCACAATACGGAAGAGTTATTAAACCAGGTAAAATGTCGCACGTACTGTTAGTAGATGACGAAGTCGCTTTGCGAGAGAGCCTAACCTATACACTTCAAAAGGAAGGGTTCACCGTGACAACAGCGCACGACGGGCAGAGTGCTATTAAACAGTTTCACAAACAGGTTCCTGATATCATTCTGCTTGATATTATGTTGCCTGAAATTGACGGAATGGAGATTTGCTGGCGCATTCGAGCCTTCTCAAACGTACCAATTGTGATGTTAACTGCCAAAGATCAAGACATTGATAAAGTGCGTGGGTTAGAGGCAGGGGCAGATGATTATGTTACAAAACCCTTTAATACTCGCGAGTTGATGGCACGAATTAAAGCGGTGCTGCGTCGTCACAACGATAGTAAGGCTGGGAATGGGAAAGCTTCCTCAAATTAAGTGGAACTCCTTTCACACGAAATTATTAGCGACCTACTTGCTGTTAGCTGCTTTAGGCACTTCTCTGCTAGCAGGCTATATTCTGTGGTTCTTCTACAACTATTTCATTGAGGCACGGCAAACCGATCTCAATAACTGGACTGCTGCCCTGAGTGAAAGCGCGGCAGACGCATTAGAAGAAGGCAATTTCGAGCGAGTCGATGTGCTGGTTAAGCGATATGGCAGCCCTGAAAATATTACGCTGCGAGTGTTTGATCCACAAGGACGCTTGATTGCCACCTCTAGTCCCCAAATCGATCGCCTTGTCAATAACTGGTATGAAGTGCCAGGAATGCGAGAAGCACTGCTAGGGGAGTCGGCGCAAGGAGTGACGAAGGGCGTGCTCTCCAATGAGGATCGGGTTTACATTGCTCGACCCATCGTTCGAGATGATCAAATGTTAGGGGTGTTGCGAATGTCCATCACCCTGTCTCAGTTTCAACGGCAGTTTGCGCGGGTCATTTGGACAACGTTGGGCTCACTGTTGCTAGTGATTCTATTGTGTGCACTGTTGAGCGATCGCCTTGCCCGTAGTTTGTCTCAGCCCATTGAGATCATGCGAAACTTTGCCACTCGGTTAGGGAGCGGTCACTTTGGCGATGAACTTGCGATTCGTCAGAGCAACGAGCTAGACGAACTTGCGATCGAGTTAAACCGTATGAGTGCTCGCTTAGCCTCGCTTGACCAGGAACGGCGCACCTTTTTAGCGAATGTCTCTCACGAATTACGCACCCCTATTAGCAATGTTCAGGTGACAGTAGAGGCACTCAAAAATGGAGCAGTTGAAGAGCCAAGTCTGCGCGATCGCTTTTTGCAGACGGTTGAAGATGAGATGAAACGTTTTACCCGCTTGATTCATGACCTGATGGATTTAGGACGCTTAGAAGCAGGAGTGATTCAACTCGAACGTCAGCATATCCCCCTGAGTCAATTGATTAATCGAGCCGTCAAATCCATGGAACCTCGAATGCAAAGTCTGGGCATTTCCACTCAAGTAGAGGTTGCTAATCTGTGGCTTGACGGTGATCCAGAACGCCTGTTACAGGCATTTCTAAATCTCTTAGATAATGCCATTAAGCACTCTGATAAAGGATCACGAATTCACATTAAAGGCTATAGAGAAAACAAGTTTGCGTTGATTCAAATTCAAGATCAGGGTTTGGGAATTCGAGCAACCGATCTGCCTCATATTTTTGAGCAGTTCTACACGACGGATCCATCTCGGCAGGGCAAAGGGCATGGTCTGGGTCTGGCAATTACCAAGCGAATTGTCGAGTCCC
Organism: Oscillatoria sp. FACHB-1407; assembly: GCF_014697545.1. Lineage (GTDB taxonomy): Bacteria > Cyanobacteriota > Cyanobacteriia > Elainellales > Elainellaceae > FACHB-1407. The sequence continues at coordinate 16,476 of NZ_JACJSA010000041.1, forward strand.
ACCAGGGCAGCATTACGGTTCAAAGTACCTATGGACATGGGGCGACATTTACGATTCGGTTGCCTCTTAAACCTGCGGCTTGAACGACTAGAATATTTTGGGGATTTGCAGTTTAATAACGCCAGTCGTTTTCCCAAAAAAGTGGATAGATCGCGTCCATGTCTAATATGCTTTGGCTTGTCCTGCTGTATGCCGTTATTCCCACGCTGGTGACAAGTGGTGTTGTCAGCTTAATCGCTGGAGGGTTGGATGCCCTGTTTACTCAGTCAGGTGAGCAGTTTTTATTAACTGCCATTCCAGTCTTGATCGGCGCATTATCAGGAGGGGCGATCGCCAGTGCTGCCTGGTATGCCTTCATCGGCATCAACATCTATGTGCTAAACAACCTGGCTTATCGGGGTCAAGGTCTGGGCTATGCGCTACTCTTTGTTCCTGTTCTGGCTGTTGTAGGGTCAGTGGTAGGTGGCTTGACTGTGCTGTTCCTCAAAAAATCCCGTCGATAAGACCCTACCTGTGGTTTCTCCGATGCTTCGCCGCATCGAATGTGGCTACGGCTATAAATCGCAAACAGCAGGGCAGGTTGAGCAAATCACATACACCCTGTAATGGATGTAGCGGCGAAACCCGCCCCTCCCAATATCGAACTTATTTAACCTGAGTTCGGGATAAGGATCTTGGCGGTTAAAACCGCCGCTACAAGGGCAAAACCGACCTGCATCGGTTCGGCAACCCTTGATTTTCTGTAGTGATTTTCTGTAGTCCGCGCAGGTGGGCTTCGCTCCCATAGCCGCGAATTGATTCGCCAGGTGTTTAACCTGAATTGACGTTATTTAATTTCCATTCCTTAGTACAACTCGTCGTAAATAGGGGTGGGAATTTGGGGTGCAGGGGTGGAACCCCTGGCTGGGGACGCAGCCCCATACCCCCTTGTTTTATTTCTGAACCCTATCCGTGAATAGCAGTACTTAGGATCGCGAATTTATTAAGGTGTAATTTCTGGCAAGGGGCGTGGCATTCGGTCAAAAGCCCTTGCCATTGTTTCAGAGCCCTCTGCCGAATGCCGCACCCGTACAGGGGGTTGCCGTTTTTCAGGTTATTTAATTCACGATCGCTTATCTCAGATTTTAGGATTAAAAACTCATCAAACAACATACATTCACGACTTTTGGGCAGACATCTAATTTGCACTGTAACAAGTCGCCGTATTCGTGAAATTATCCACGAGATATAAATTTGGCTATACCTCTATGCATCTGTAAGGGCGGTTCGCGAACCGCCCCTACCGCATCTGTCGTTCCCTTCGGGAATTGAGATAATACTCACTCCTCAAGGTAGATGGCAAGTGTTAATTAACCTTTGAGGATAGACAATTGATGATTTTATGAAAGCCTGTGATTACGCTGGAAAACACTGACCTGCAATTGACCATTCGACCCGATCTAGGTGGACGCATCGATCAGTTAGTCGATCGCCAAACGAATCGTTCGTGGCTCTGGCATCCGCCCACCTATAATGCTGCACAGCGTCGAGAACTTCCAGTCGGTGCCTCCTTTGATGAGCATTGGAGTGGCGGTTGGGATGAGATGTTTCCCAATGATGGGGCAGGGCAGTTTCAGGGGCGCGATCTGGTCGATCATGGGGAGTTGTGGTCGCAAGCATGGGATGTAATTGAATCGTCCCCGTTGCATGTGAAGTTAGCCTATTCCTGTCAAACAGTACCAATACGGGTCGAAAAAACAATTCAACTGGATGATACTCAGCCCAAAGCCACGATTACCTATCAGTTTGAAAATACTTCGGCTGATACAATTCCCTTTCTGCTGAAACAACATTGTGCGATCGCCATTGAAGCGGGAGATGAAATTTTGCTGCCCGATTGTGTAGTGGAGCCTGCTTTTTTAGATTTCAGTAAGATCATCGGTCGTCAAGCCAAAACTCTTTTCCCGAAGGCGTTTGCTGCTGATGGTAGCGAGGTGGATTTGCGGGTTATTCCACCGGAATCTTCTAAGTTGCAAGAGTTTTATTACACGTCAGATTTAGCGGTTGGGCAATGTGGTATTCGCAATGCGCGATCGCAGTCCACATTGTTGATGCAGTTTGATCTGGCTGATTTTCCCTATGTGTGGGTATTTCAGAGCTATGGCGGTTGGCGCGACTTTTATGTGTTGGTGATGGAGCCTTGCACCACAATTCCTTTTGATCTGGCAGAAGCCCATGAGAAGGGTACAACGGCAGTGCTCAAACCGAAGGAGATTCAAACGCGATCGCTGACAGTATCAATTCGCTAATAAGTGCGAATTTCAATAGAGACATTTCGTGGAATGCCTGTACAACAGCGTTTAAGAGAAGGTGTTTCGGTTAGCCCAAAGACGCACTTTGTATCGGCTCCAAGTCTGGGTGCGTCTGATGTCCTAAGAAATGGGAATTAAATAAGTTCGATATTGGGTAGGGGCGGGTTTTGCCGTCAAATCCATTGCAGCGTGCAGATGGATCTGCTAAACCCGCCCGTACAGTTTGCGGATTTATTAAATCTAAGATCCTAAGCCTTCTGACCAAAGCGATTCATACACAGTAGATAAGGAGGCGGAGGGAGATCGGTTCAGGCAATCATCTGTTGCAAAGGCTGTTTCAATTGGTATTACCAAGGAGTAAACATGTCTTAAATATTTAAAGATTCTATGAAGTTGCAGTGAATCTACTTAAAGTTTATCTGAGCCAAAAGTAGACTAAGCAGTATTCTTATTTCCTTTAAATACGAAAAAATGAGAACTCTATACTCTGCTGCTATTGGTGCTTTGGCTTTTCTCGCTGTTTTTGAGACTGTTTTACCTGCTCATGCTGCTCAACTCTCCGCCACTGTAACGACTGATAATCACTATGGGCTTTACTCTGGGCAAGCGGACGGTTCTGGTTTGTCTTTTGTAGGGCGAAATGAGGAGGGTAATGGTCACATTCCCGATCTCCTCCCACCAACTCCGAGTGAAGCCTGTAGTGGAACATTTAACTGGCAATGTCCTGAAAGTTGGGCATTTGAGGTTAATTCAGAGGATCATGTGTACGTCGTCGCTTGGGATACTGGTCTTCAACAGAGTTGGATTGGCGAGTTTCAGCTTCCGGATAGCAGTTTGCTCTTGTCTAACACCTCCGATTGGGAATATGCGATCGCCAGTGGCTCTAACCCTTTAGATGGGGCGATTCCCTCACTTTTAGATATTGCAACCGAGATTGCCAATGCAACTTGGAGTACTCCACAAGCCTCTGCACCTCAAGGTACTTCCCCTTGGGGGACAATTCCTGGTATTTCTGCATCAGCGCAATTTGTTTGGCATGACACCCTTGATAGTACGTCCACCAGTGATGCGAATTATGTAATCTTTAGAAGTAAAGCTCCCGTTTTCTCTGCTCCCACTCCTCCTCCTGTTGGCGTTCTTGAACCTGCCACTACTGTAGGTTTAGGTTTATTAGGAATGGCTTGCTTATTCACTAAGCGAAAAGGTTCTCCTAACTCCTAAAAGTCAGGAGGATTGGTTAGAGCATCTTGGCAGTGTTTCAGAAACAGTTGAGCGGCTTTGTCGTGGGGGGCGATCGCTAACAGCATCAATTTAACGATGATAGAAACGGGGTGATGATGGGGGCGATCGCCTGAATCGTCTCTTGATCACTCACTGTAAACCCTGCCAGATCAACTCGTTCAGCTAACAGACTGTCTAAATGTGCGCTGGGTTTGAGTTTGTTAATTGCATTCACAACGGCAATTACATCGCCATTTTGATTTACCAGTGGCACAATTAGTAGCGTATACGTTCGATAACCCGTTTTTTGATCCGTCTGTTGAATCATTGCAGCACGAGGATCGTCGTAACAATCGTAGGGAAGATGAATAACTTGTTTGGAAGTTGCTGCTTCACCTGCAAATCCTTGATCGGCAGGGATGTTAATTTGTATTCCCTCTGCTTTTAGGGTTGAGGAAATGATGCTCCAGAGTATATTTTGTTCGCGGTCTAATAGAAAAAGTGTGACGCGATCGGCTTTCAATAATTCTTTCAAACCAGCATGAATTAACTGAAAGAAAGGACTCCAAACAGGGTTTGTTTGTTGAGCATCAACCATAAAATGAGTTCTTTATGAAGGAAACCATCTCCTTGTGGCTTTTGAACTCGACGCAAACAGGAATAAGTATATCCCAAAGGTGTAGATCATTGTTAGAAGCGAATAGGCAAATACCAGTCTAATTTCTTGAAGCGCAAGATTGATTAGAGGCGTGAACATTGGAATAAACAGAATTACTCCAAGCGATATAAAGCCTAAACACAATTTAAACTTTGATATAAATAAGCCTTTGCGGGTAATAAGGGATTGAGTTATTGAAAAAATAATTTTTAATGTAACGACTACTAAAGGAATAACTAGGATGAGGTATCCGAGCGAAAAGGATTTCAAGATATACAAAAGAATAATGCTCCAAATACCGACTGCAAGTGAAGCTATTACTGTAAAGTAGGCTAGAAGAATTTGAATACTCCATGGTAGAACAGTTTGATTGCTTGCTGGAGGGATACCTAATGCTTTGAGCAATCGAGTTGGCTCAGGTAACAGTTGTGCTAATTTATCAAGATTTTTTAAGCCTCGTCGAAAGTCAATCCATTGAATACGCCCTAAATCTGGATTAACGGCTTTTGTGTCTTGTAGAAGAATAGGATAAACAACATATTCTTCTGGGTTGAATGTAGTTGTGCCATTAAACTCTGAAATTAGAACTAGAACAGCTTCTGCTTGTTCTGCTTCTACCGTGTTTTTTCCCACATATAAATGTCCATATTGAATTAAGCAATGAATGATGGTTTCAGCATAGCCTATATCCTGACCAGCAAAATCTACAGTAAAAATAGTTTGCCTTGGATGTTGGATTTTGGGGTTATAAGGATTGGCAAATATAGGGCGAGAGGCAATCGGTTTACCCCATCGTTGCATATACGGCGAGTACAACAGGAGCAGTAATACAAAAGCCACTAAAGTAATAATTACAAACAACTTGTTTGTAATATCTGCAAATATTGCAGTACTGTATACTGTAGGATCGAGAAAAACAGCGGTCCAAACTAAGAAGAAAGGAAGTATGAGCAGGGCGTTGCGGACATGGAAAAAGTTAAAGTCGCGTTTTATGATGCGGTAGGGTAAAGGAAATAAGTAATAGGGGATATAAATCGTCCATATTGTAAGTAATGACAGCAAACTGACGATCGCACTCACCCCAATTGCAAGTCCAACCATCAAAGGAACTTTGAAGCCTGATTGTGGTGGTGCAGACTTGGGTGGAACGGGTGACTCTAGTTGTCGAGTCAGATCTTTAATACCCTCTCTAAACCTGCCGCGTAGGTCAATCCACTCATACTGCTCAAGCTCCGGTGGCAGCTTAACGGCTTCAAAAATGATCAGGATGATGCGCTTGTTGAGGGCGATCGCGTGTTCCCATTCCCACTTCACGTTTTTGGAAGCGATCGACTCCTGAGAGACAACGAGTAGGAAGACCTCGGCTTCTTTCAGTCCTTCATAGATTTGCTCTTCCCAGGGTCTTCCCGGAACCAGGACATGGTAGTCTAGCCAAACCTTAAATCCTCGTTTCTCCAATGCTTTGAGAAAGCTATCTACAAACGGTGCTTCGCGACGGCAATAACTAATAAACAAAGAAGACACCATAGATAACCCCAAAAAATTCGATAAATGTTGATTTGGTGCATTTGTTACTGTTAACTATGTTGTCTGTTTTTGATTTATGCAAGGGGTTTATTATTCTTACAGTTTTCTTTTAAAGGAGAAATATCGGTTAGCGGTTGGGAAATGTCTTGTCCTGTGTGCTTGGTGCCTGGTGCCTCTCCCGCATTGGCTCAGAATATACAGAATCCAGGATTTGCACCTCAAGAATTCCTTCGCACTGCTTTGCGATGAATCGAGAGTCTAGGCATCTTGGTTAGTAATGACGATAACTGAGTACGCTCTTTAGTCATGCATCCCTAACGACGTCTAAAATTTTGGAATTTTAGCTTGAGTTCCATCGGTGGAAACCATCGTCTTAACGCTCTAAAATGTCGAACTCCTAATGCTACAACCAGGAATAACCCTACAAAATAGACAACAAGGAAAGCTCCATAGGTTAACAATCCTGCGTTACTTCCTTTGTCACCCCCATTTACAAATTCAGGCACATGCAACGTTGGAACCATGAGTACTAATCCAATCACAACTAGAGCCACAACCAAACCAGGCACTGAAGCCAAGAAGCCCTTACGGTTGATGAGAGCCTGAGTAACTAAAATAATGATCTTTAAAGCAATTCCTAACGAAAGGCTAATGAGTAAAACATCAACCAGTGAAAATTCGTGCCCAATTTTTAGAAAGAAAACGCTCCAACCACCCATCTTTATAAGGGCTAGTATTGTTAAGTAAGACAAAATAACTTCAACAATGGGTGGCAAGACCGTTTGACCACTCAAAGGAACAATGCCCAATGCTTTCAATAGACGGGTCGGTTCAGGCAATAGTTGAGCTAGTTTATCGAGATTGCTCAATCCGCGTCGAAAATCAATCCATTGAATGCGTTTCAAATTTGGGTCAACATCTTCCGTGTCTTGTAAAAGAACAGGATAAACAGGGTGTTCTTCTGGATTGAATACAGTAGTGTTCTTATAGGCTGAGATTAAGACCAGTATCGCTTCAGGTTGTTGGGTTTCAGGGGTATCCTTTTCAACGTACTGGTGTCCATGTCGTCTCAAGCAATGAATAATCGCTTCAGCATAGGTCTTATCCTCCTTAGCAAAATCTACGGTGAAGCGAGTGGGCTTTGGATGTTGAATATTTGGATGATAGGGATTAGCAAATTTAGGGCGAGAGGCGATCGGTTTTCCCCAACGTTGCATACTGGGTAAATAGAGTAGGAGTACTAGCAGAGGTGCAAAAGGAATCGACAGAAGCAAGCCAATAATTAGAATAGTAGTTGACACTGCATCCGGATTGTAGGTTTCCGTCCAGTACATAACTATTGCAAATGTCCAAAATAAAGCAAAAGGAAGTATGAACAGAGCATTTCGGACATGAAAAAAGTTGAAATCGCGTTTTACGATTTGATAGGGCAGGGGAAAGAGATAGTAGGGAATGTAAACCGTCCATATTGTAAGCAATGACAGTAAACTGACGATCGCACTCACCAGAATTGCCATCCAAACCGTAAGAGAGACTTTAAAGCCTTTTTGAGGTGGTGCAGATTTGGGTGGAACGGATGCTTCTAGTTGCCGGGTTAGCTCTTTAATGCCTGCCCTAAACCTACCGCGTAAATCAATCCACTCACACTGCTCCAGTTCTGGTGGCAGTTTAACGGCTTCAAAAATAATCAAAATAATGCGCTTGTTGAGGGCGATCGCCTGTTCCCATTCCCACTGCACATTCTTGGACGCGATCGACTCTTGAGAGACTATCAGCAAAAACACCTCAGATGCCTTCAGCCCTTCATAGATTTGCTCTTGCCAGGGTCTTCCCGGAACCAGAACATGGTAGTCTAGCCAAACCTCAAAACCTCGTTTTTCTAATGCTTTGAGGAAGCTATCTACAAATGGTGCTTCGCGACGGCAATAGCTGATAAACAGGGAAGACACCATAGATACCCCAAAAATTTGATAAACGTTGATTTGGTGCATTTGTTACTGTTAACTATGTCGCCTGTTTTTGGTTTATGCAAGGAGTTTATTACTCTTCCGTTCGCCTGTTGAAAGAGGCATATCGATTAGTGGTTGGGATATCTTGTACCGTCGGTGCCTGCTGTCTTGTTGCCTCTCCTGCCTTGGCTCAGAACGCAGACAATTCTGGATTTGCCCCACAAGACCTGCTTCGCACTGCCCTGCAATGGATTGATAACTTAGGTATCGTCGGTGGGCTTGTCTTTATCGCGATTTACATCACTGCGACAGTTAGCTTCCTTCCGGGGTCGATCCTGACGTTGGGGGCAGGAGTCATTTTTGGGGTGGTGTTTGGTTCAGTTTATGCTTTTGTTGGGGCAACGCTGGGGGCGATCGCGGCCTTCTTAGTGGGGCGTTATTTGGCGCGGAGTTGGATTAGTCACAAGATTGAGAACAATCAACGATTTGCGGCGATCGATAAAGCGGTTGCCCAAGAGGGATTCAAAATTGTTTTGCTAACGCGGCTTTCACCTGTTTTTCCGTTTAACTTATTGAACTATGCATTCGGCATTACAGGCGTTTCGCTCAAAGACTATGCACTGGCATCCGTGGGCATGATCCCTGCCACGATTATGTATGTCTACATCGGCTCTCTGGCGGGCGATCTTGCCAGAGTTGGCACTGAAAGCCAACCGACTAATCCAACGTTGCAATGGGCAATTCGCATTATTGGTTTCATCGCGACCGTTGCGGTTACGGTCTATGTAACTCGGATTGCCCGTAGTGCACTGGCAGAAAAGGTGGAAGAAAGGATAAACGATGAAGGATAAAGAAAGAAGATAGAAAAAATAAGAGGGAAGAGGCGCGATTTATCGCGTCTGTACGAGGGAGAGATTACCTTTTTTAAGAAATATCATTCCCAGGTTGAGACGGGTTGCAATACCTTGGGAATGGTTTGATCGACTGGAAACTCCAACAGGGTTTCGCGCAATCCAAGGTAGTTGGATTCTGTGAATGAGAGGAGTAGGCGTTGCAGGGCTAACCAAACCTCTTCATCGTATTCCCAATCGCGAGAACGATTTGCATTTGCGGCGATCGCTTTGAGTGCCCAAAAGTAGCTGTTACGAACGATGGAACCGCTTTTTTTGTATTGCGGCAAATCATCGTGATGAATAAATAGAATTTGGTCTTCGATCCGAACTCTCATGTCATCTAAATTTTAGATTTTAGATTCTATTGGGACTCAATTAAGATGACGGATACCAGATCGCCTCAATTGTCTGCGCGATCGCCCGCCCATCGTCGCCAGAGTCCTTCAACAGGGTGGTGACGTGCCCCAGTTTGCGACCGGGACGGGATTGAGTTTTACCATACCAGTGTACAAATGTATTAGGCAGTTGCGCCAGTTTTTGCCGCTGATTCAGGTAGGAGTTTTCAGAGCTTTCGTAGCCGAGCAGATTCACCATAACAGCGGCTTTGCAACGCATAGATGGATTGCCCAATGGCAAGCCACACACCGCCCGCAGTTGTTGCTCAAACTGTGAGGTTTCGCAGGCATCAAGGGTGAAGTGCCCGGAGTTGTGAGTGCGGGGAGCGATTTCGTTCACCAAGACTTTTCCCTCTGGGGTGAGGAACAATTCAATGCCAAAGATGCCAACGACTTGCAACTTCTCCATTAATGTGTGAGCGATCGCCTCTGCCTGTTGAGCCACACTTGCATCAAACTCGGTGACGAACACCCGCCGACACACCTGATCCACTTGCTGTGTCTCAACAACTGGATAGGTAACAATTTCGCCTGTTTGCGATCGCGCCACCATAATTGCCAGTTCCTTCTCAAAGGGCACAAACTCCTCCACTAAGAGCGATCGCCCCTGGAGTTGTTGCAATTTAGCGTGCAACTCGCCTTCGTTACGAATAATCCAGGTGCCCTGACCGTCATAGCCGTGACGACGCGCTTTCAACACAATCGGGAACTTAGAGGAGATCCCCCTAAATCCCCCTTGAAAAAGCGGACTTTCAACCAACTCCCCCCTTGAAAAGGGGGGCGAGGGGGGATCAGAACTATCTTTTGCTATTGCAGCAAATTTAGGAACAGGTAAGCCGATGTCTTGTAGATACTGTCGCTGATGATATTTGTCGAGCAGGGGAGCCAGTGTTTCCAACTGTGGGTAAAACGGCACACCTTGAGCCGCTAGTTTGGACAGAGCATCCAGATCGACAAATTCATTTTCAAAGGTAATGACGTCACAATGCTTAGCCAACTCAGCGGTTGCTTGAGCATCGGCGATCGCAGCGAGGACGGTGTGGTGGGCGATCGCGACGGCAGGATCATCGGCATGGGGCGTTTGCACAACCAACTCAATGCCCAATTTTTGGGCTGCACTGCCCATCATCCATGCCAACTGACCACCACCAATCACCCCAACCCGCTTCACCATATCTCTCTTTTTTCCTATATCTGAATTACAGAAGTCGGAGTTCTTTGAGAACTCCGACTTCTCGGCGATCGTTTCTAGTTTCGACAACCTAACGACTCTCGCGTGTCTACACCCGTTTGTGAGTTGACGCCACTAGCCCGTTGACACAATTCCTTAACCTGAGCACCGTCTAAAATCGCGTCAGTAAAGTCGGCTCCAGTAATGTCCGTATCCTCAAAGGTCGATCGCAACAGAATTGCCTCTACTAAAACGGCATCGCTCAGGTCGGCTCCCTGAAACTTGACCTGATCTGCCATCGAGTTTGATAAGTTCGCCCCATGCAAATTGGTTTGTGTCATCACGGATGCGCTAAAGACTGCCCCTTGCACATCTGCATTACTGAAGTTGGCTGACTCCAAATTGGCATTGGAGAATTCGGGCGATCGCAACCGTTGTCCCGAAAAGTCTCGTCCCCTTAACTCCGCATTGCTAAACGATACCGGAGGAGAATATTTCCCTTTCATGGGTGAAACTGCCGCCTGCGCCGGGGCTATCCACAGCCAGAGAATTAATAGAGATGCAAAAAGCGATCGCCAGAGCATGGCTTCACCTGAGTAAAGGGCAATGGTTTCTATTTTAAAGGCAGAGGATGGAAGGATAAGAGAAAAAAGAAGAAGGAAGAAAGAATAGGTGAGGCAATGGTAGAAGCTTGGATTGATCGCGTCTATGGTCAGGAATGCAGGACAAATACTGACAGCATTATTCGTTCAAGGATTCTTGAATCGTTCTAATCGCATTTGTAGGAGTAAGCAGCAAAGCGATTGATTAGAAATTGACAACGAATGGCACGATTCTTTTGGCTCATCAGCGTCTGGCTCTTAGGTGGACTGTTTTTGTCAAGTGCAGGTGTTCTGGCTTACATGATTCTCGGAGGAGCCTATCCGTCTGACTCTGAATGGATGCAAAACCATATTGAGTTTTTGCTAAAACGGGATCTGTCACTTCCATCTCCATATCAAATTGATGAAGCGATTGGGGGTGGATATTATCACGGTCTGGATGGCAGAGATATGTGGCTGCGATTTCAGTATGTTGCGCCCAACGATCAGTCAGGGTTACCTGCATGGTCGCGATCGGGTATGTCAAATAGATTGTGTCAAGGGTAAAAACTCAAGTTGGAAAGCGATCGCCGAATTCAATCGCGAAGCGATTGAGAGCAGGTTTCCAGTCACGAAT